>CAYRTW010000005.1:24205-48609 GCA_964426935.1 uncultured Rickettsiales bacterium | reverse complement strand
CTGGGGATGAGGACATCGCTTCCGCCTTGGACCGCTGGAAGACCTGGAACCAGGATGTCGCGCTGTTGCAGGCCTTCCGGGACATGAAGGGGCAGGCGGTTCCGCTGGTGGTTCCTGGCAAGACCCTTGGGGGGAATGGCCTTTTCGTTTATCGACTTCAAGCTTCGAGGCCCGGAGCAGCTCCTCCCTGACGCTTCCATTTCTTTTCCGGAGCCTTCCCGACCCCCTCCACCATACCGATCCGCCGCCGTGATAGCCTCATTTCATGGCAAACACCGATGCAGTTTTTCCCGATCCCCGCACCCTGGAGCCCACTCTTTCACGTCCGACGCATCGATTCAGAGGTACCCCATGACTCCTCCTCCTCGCCACCCCCAACTCGCTTCAGCGGTGCTGATGGTCCGCCCCGAGCAGTTCCGAGGCAACGAGCAAACCGCCCGAGACAACGCCTATCAACGCATCCAGCCCACCGAGGTTGCCCGACCGGCGGCGCTGCGAGAGTTCGATGAGGCGGCGGAGACCCTGCAAAGAGCCGGTGTGGAGGTGCTGGTCCTGGCGGGCGGCGCCCCTGCTGGCGCGGACCTTCCCGACGCGGTGTTCCCCAACAACTGGGTGGCCACCTTTGCCGACGGGGCCCTGTTCACCTTTCCCATGACCCATCCCAATCGCCGGGCTGAAACGGGGCAGTTGCCTGCGGTGGAAGCCCTCCTGGCGGAGAGGGGATTTCAGATCACCCACCACCTGCGCCTGGGAAGGGACGGGGAGGACCGGGACTTCCTGGAGGGCACCGGCAGCGTGGTGGTGAACCATGAGGAGGGCATCGTCTTCGCCTCCCTGTCTCCCCGCACCCACCTGGGAATGGTCCACCGCTTCGCCCGGCTGCGGGGAATCTCCGAGGTCCACACCTTCCGGGCCCTGGGCAAGATGGGGGAGGAGGTCTATCACACCAACGTTTTGATGAGCATTGGCAAGGGATTTTCGGTCTTCTGTCCCGACGCCGTCCCCAACGAAGAGGAACGGAAGCGAGTTCTCTCCCGGCTTCAAGCGTGTGGCGAAGTCCTGATCCTCGACCGCAGCCAGATGAACGACTCCTTCTGCGCCAACGTGTTGGGGGTGCAGAGCCGGCAAGGAGAGCAGGTGGTGGTGATGAGCCAGACCGCCTGGGACGGATTCACCCCCTCCCATCGTCGCATCCTGAAGAAGCACGGTCACCCGGCCCTCCTTTCCATTCCCACCATCGAAGCGGTGGGAGGAGGCAGCGCCCGGTGCATGGTGGCGGAGATCTTCCTTCCCCGGGAGGGGTAGGAACCGGTCCAGGCACCCTGAGGTGGGAGGGGCCCCGGAGCTTTCGGTGGGTCAGACCGTCCTGGTCCATGCCCTGGCGGTCGATGATTCCCGGGTGCGGTTGGTGAACTGGTCCACCGCCCTTCTGGTCAGGAGTGAGGGCGAGGACGGCGAGGAATCTGTCCGAGACGGGCAGGATCGCACCCTGATGGAACGTTCTCCCCATGATCTGCCCTTGATCGCTCGAATCCAGGACGAGGACGAAGAGGAGAACGGGGACTGCCTGGGAGAGGATGCGCCTCTTCCTGATTGGGATGTCGACCCCTTCGCCTGGATGGGGTGGGAGGAGGCTCGGGAGGCGGTGGCGGAGGCGGTGAGCTTCGCCGATCCGGAGGGAGACGAGGAGCAGGTGTTCCTGGGTGGATACCAGAAAGAGGGAGGGGCACCATGAAGCGTCCGTCTCTTCGCGTTCACATCCAAGCCTCCCTCCTTTTCTCTGGAGTGCTCGCCTCTCTTCTGTGGATGGGAGGCTCCGCCGGCGCCTACACCTGTGAGAACGGATCTGAGGACGATGACAGTTCGGCTGTCGATGACGATTCTGGGGATGACGATACCTGGTGGGTGAATGGACCCGAGGCCTGGGGAACCATTCGGGTGGAGTGGTCGGTCGGAGTATCAGATTTCATGGATCTGGCAGAACCCCGAAGAAGCGAAATTCAAGGGAGACGAACGATGCCGGAAGAGGACGGGACCTGTTCAGAGTGGTGGGGAATTCAGGCCATTAGCACCGATGGAGGCGGCCTTAATTTATGGTATGAGGCTGTTCTTGTATTTCTTGCTGTTCCCCAGGTCGGGAGCAATACCCTCGTAGAGGGGGTCACCTACGAAGGGCTACCCTATGAATACATGGATACTCAGTTGGGCTGGCGATATCCCCCTGAGGGGGGTGACTTCTACCTCGTCCGGGGCGGGAGTATATCGGTAGAGGCCCTGACCGATAATGAGTTGGAAATCCAATTCCAAGGCGGTGAGGTGTGCAAGACTGATGACTCTACCTTTCTTCCCGATGCGTATGACTGCCTCCCCGACACCGTGCTGCTGACCATTCGCTCCGAGAAGATCCCCTTCCCCATTCTGTTGGAAGATCTGTTCGCTGATCCGGACGTTTGCACTGCCCAGACTCCTGAAGATGACGGGATGTGTACTTGCGGGAGTTGGAACTATTTTGGACAGGAGGAGTAGGAAGGGGAGAAACATCCCCCATGCTCCTCGGATCGGAACAATTCAATGCTTGGGAAGAAGCCTGGTCTACCCCCCCTCCCCATCCTGCTGGCGCCCCCGCAGGACGCTCCCCACCAGATGGGCCTCGGCGATGTCTTCGGCGCTCACCAGCCCCAGATAGCGCTCCCCATCGAACACGGCCACCACTCGAATCTCCTTCTCCGCCATGGCCTGACGCACCGCATCCAAGGAGAGGCCGGCGTCCACCCTCACCATCTCCCTGTCCATGATCCCCGCCACGTAAGGGTCTTCCTCGGACTCCCCCAGGGCCTGGAGCACGGTGGCTCGGGTGACGATTCCCACCGGCGCGTCCCCTTGCATCACCGCAAAATCCGGTTGATAGGAGGTCAGGATGAAGTCCACCACCCGGCTCAACCGATCCCCGGGCCCCAGGGTGAGGGCGTGCTTGTTGTAGGCATCCCCCACCCTCAAGGTCGATAGCACGGTGCGGGCGCTGGCCTCCACCCTTTCCTGGCCGGCCCCGGTGAACACCATCAGGGCGATGAGGGCTAGGATGAAGTTACCCGACACCATCCCGTAGATCCCCATTCCAAAGGCCAGAACCTGCCCCACCAGGGAGGCGACAGAAGTGGCTCTCTCATGCCCCATCCCCATTTCCAGGGCCGCCCTCAGTACCCGTCCCCCATCCAAGGGAAGGGCGGGGATCATGTTGAACACCGCCAGGGTCACGTTGGCCGACAAGAGCCACAGCAGGGCGGTGCTCAAGGAGGGGGTCATCACCGTCACCAGGGGGCGGGTCTGCAGGGCATCCCAGGGAACGGCCAGCTTTGCTGGAATCAGCAGGAGCAGGGCCAGGACCACGTTGACCAGCGGGCCCGCCAGGGCGATGAGGAGTTCCTCTTTGGGAGTGGCCGGCCTTCCCTGGAGCCGAGCCACCCCACCTATGGGCAACAGCACGATTTCCTTGACTTTTATGTTGAAGCGCTGGGCGACCAGGGAATGTCCCAACTCGTGCAGGGCCACGCAGGCGAACAACAGCAGCATCAAGAGCATGCCAAACACCGCCCCGGTGCCGCCGTGGGAGCTCCCCCACTGCCAGGCCCCCAGAGCCAGAATGAGCACGAAGCTGAAGTGAACCTTGATGTCGATGCCTCGCACCTGGGCGATGGAGAGGGTGCCGTTCACGAGATCTCGTCAATCCACCGGGAACCCCCGCCCCGGTTCCCCGAGGATAATCACCCTTTGCTTCCCCGCCACGGTTCAAAGAGCCTTTCCCGCCTCATCCCTGTTGGTGGCCCTTTCCGGAAGGGTCTCATCCCCCTGCCGCGCTCGGCGGAGGCCCACGTGAACCCAGGTTCCCAGAAGGGCCGCCGCCAGAGAGAACCAAGTGATGGCATACTGGCGATGGGGACGGCTCTCATACAAGGAACTCCACCCGCCTTCGGGCCAGGTGGTCGCGGGCCCCTGGGGAGGCTCCTCGTGCTGCTCACCGGCCTTGACGTACCAGGGGGTCAGGGGACGGTTCAAGCTTCTGGCCATGTCGGGGGGAGAAAGCTCATGCCAGCGCCGAGAAATCCCGTCCCCCCCCTCCTCCTCCTGGGGCCCCGCTCCCTGCCGCCGGGAATCGGACCAGCGGATCAATCCGACCACCCTCGCCCTGCCTCCCTCTCCCTTCAAACGGGCCTGTTCCCGGGCCGCCTCGAAGCCCTCCTTGGGAACCCAGCCCCGATCCACCAGCACCGCCGCCTCCATTCCCTCCAGGCGAAGGGGCATCAGAAAACGGTATCCCGGTTGGGAAAGGCGGTACTGGCGATCCACCACCCTCCAGTCCTTCCACTCCCAGGTCCCCTCCAGGTCTACCCGGCGCCATTCCATTTCCACTCGGGAGAGGCCGGAGGTGACGGTAGCAGGAGTCAAAGGCTCCCGCCCGATGTTGGCGGCGATCTGGCGACGCACTCCTTCGGCCTCCTCCATCCTCCTCACCTGCCACACCCCCAGGGAGCACAGCATCACCAGCACCGGGAGGGCTGCCAGGGTCATGGACAGCGGGGGATTGAACTTCATGGACGGGGGTCCTTCAGAAGGGTTCGGAGGTCCTTCATCAGTTTTTCCAAAGAAGGGCCATCAGAACCATAGTACCCCCGAATCCTCCCCTCCGGATCCACCAGGATCAGCGAGGCGTAGTGAAGAGAAGAGGGAGTACCTCCAGCTTGAGGCTCCCCAAAGGCCACTTGGAAACCCTTCTCCATCAACGTCTGGGTGGCCTCCCTCTCCCCGGTGAGGAACCTCCAGGAGCGGGGATCGGCCCCGAATTTCTGAGCATAGGCGGCGAGGACGGGGGGGGTATCCGTGGCGGGATCCACGGTGAAGGACAGGAAACGCCACCTCGGTTCGCTGCCCCCCCCCTCCTGCATCAGCCTGTCCTGGAGGCCTTTGAGGATCCCGGTGAGCCGGGGGCACACGTCGGGGCAGGTGGTAAAGATGAAGTCCACCACCGAAGGAAGCCCCAGGAAATCCTCCCGGGTCACCGTCTTGCCATCCTGGTCGGTAAAGGAAAAGGGAGGCACCGTACCCATCACCGGCAGGCCATCGGGTTCGCTCACCTTGACCATCACCGGCGCCTCTGTCCGCTGTTTCTGGGACAGACTTCGCACCTGCCAGAAGAGGGCCGCCGCCACCCCCATGAGGCAGACCCCCGCGATCTGAAGGATGCGAAGGAGGCGCCGGGGAGGAAGGCGAACCGGGGGAGAGGGATCGTCAGGCATGGTCATTTCCGAGGAAGGGGAGCGGTGATTTCAGGAGGAGGTCCGGTCAGGGATTCGAGGAAGGATTCCAAATCCACCAGGTCCCCGCCGCTCAATTCTGGCAACTTCAGGGTCAACTCTCGATGTCCCAGGAGGGGCTGACCGGGGAGGGTGTTATAAAATTGGAGAACCTGACTCAGGCTGGAGAACTGACCGGTGTGCATGTACGGGGCGGTTCGACCGACATCCCGCAGCGTGGGGGTCCGAAACGCTCCCAAAAAGTCCGGAAAGGAGGGGTCCAGATAGCGCAGTTCGGGGCAGTCTCGTTGATCAGAATAAATGGAATCGCAGTTGAAGGGATCCTCTTTGACCTGTTGGGCCCCCTTCCCTCGACCCGGATCGGGGCCAGAGACCGCCACCTCTGCGGTAGGGGGCAGGCCCAGGTTGTGAAAGGCGTGATCGGTGAGGAGAGGGCCATGATGGCAGTTCACGCAGGCGGCCGGGCCCACAAACAGAACCAATCCTCGCATCGCTGAAGGGCTCAAGGCTCCGCCCCCCTCATCGTCCCCCTTTCGGAGGGCGGCAACGAACCGATCAAAGGGAGATTCGCCGGGACGCAGGGTTCGCTGGAACGCCTCCAAAACCTTTCCAGTGTTGACAAAGATGGTGTTCACCGCCTGTTGATCGGCAGGAGCCATCCCCGTCCATGCAGCTTGGGCGTTGGGATCATTTGAATCGGGATGGGCGTCTCTGGGAAAGCGCTGGGAGTCCTTCAGGTCAGGCTGGGGACCGAACAATGCCTCGTACTCCCGGGACCAGACGCGGGACAAGCGCTCCACCACCGCCATGCGGGAGAAGCCGTGCTCATTCCTGGCCTCCAGGGGTCCCAGGGCCTGAGACCACAAGCTATCTTTTCTACCATCCCAGAACAGCCAGGGGGACCAGGGGGCTGCCAACACCGATGGGGTGTTGCGAGTGCCGGGACCCATCCCTTCGCCGTGAACCTTCCCGTCGGTGAAGGAGAGGGAGGGAATGTGGCAGGTGGCGCAGGAAACCTTGCCGTTGGCAGAAAATCCGGTATCAAAAAAAAGTTGCTTCCCCAGAGCCGCCGCCTTCGAATCATCGGCGAATCGATTGGTGGGACGAGGAGGAGGAGGGGGAACCGGAGACATCCCCAAGACCACTTGTCTCTGGGAGACGGTGAGAAAAAATGGAGGCGTTTCTTCCCCCAGACTCCTCGGGCTCGTTTCTTCCTGACTCGGGGAGGATGGATGAGGTGTCTCGTCAGAAGAACAACCCCAAATCCCCATCGTGAAAAAAATCAAACCGCTGATCTTCCATGAAAGCCCTCTTGCTCTCACGGCATGATGTAGGGAAACTCGATCCGATCCGGTCGGGCCCCTCCTCCGATATCCACCAGGATCGTCCATTCCCCTGGCATGTGAAACTTCATCCCCTGGGTCTCGTACACGCCCGCCCGCTGAGGGTCGGGAGAGGTGACCGGTGCCGTTTCCATGCCATGGCCGTGGGCGGGCATCCTGGCATCCACTTCCACCCTCGCTCCTGCCACGGGTTTCCCCGAAGAGGCGTCCAGGACGGTCACTTTCACCTCAAACAACTCGCCAGCAACGGGAGGCGCGGGAACGGTCAGGTAGGAAACCCGATACAGCCCCGACCGGGTCAATCCCTCCTGCTTCGGCCCCGAACCGATCGTCTCGTCGGCATTCCGCCGAGCCTCTTTCTGTTGATACCACTGAGGCGGCTCCGAAGAGGTACACCCCATCATTCCCCCAGCAAAGGCAACGAGAGGAAGTACAAGACAACTCCACTTCATCGCCATCCTTCCCTTTCCCCCCCGGCTCATGAAGACTGGGGAAGGGGACCTCTTTCCAAGGACCCCGGCCCGTTGAGTTTGTCCCGCCGCGACCACCGCCAGAAGATCACCCCCATGGCCAGCCACAGAGGCCAGTCCCCAAACACCCACATCAGCAGCCCGCCCAGCTTCTGGTCCCCCAGGGGGCTGAGGGGAAGAACTCGGGGAGATTCCGCGTAAAAAGTGTAGACCAGGGTGGTCTGGAGGCCGATGACGGCACCGGTGATCTTCATGGCCACCGTCATCAGGAAAAGATAGAGGATCTGGAGGAGGTAGGAAGGCCTGGGCAACTCCGGTCCTCCTCCACACACCGGCCACCAGGCGATGACCGCGCTGCACAGGAAGGTCAGGTGCTCGACGATGTGAACGTTGTGGTCCCTCATGGTCCAATCGTAGTAGGGGGGAAGGTGCCAGAACACCACCACTCCGTTGTAGAGGAGGAAGGCCGAAAGGGGGCGAGTCAGCAGGCGCAGAACCGCCCCCACTCCCCAAGGACGGAGCAGGGGCGCCATCATCCAGGCGGGCAGCCCCAGGAGAAACAGGGGAGGAAACACCTGGGTCAGCAGCAGGTGCTGGGTCATGTGGGCGGTGAACAGGTAATAGTCGCTGAGGTGATGAATGGGGCCGTTGAGGGACACCACCAGGGTGAGGAGGGCACACCCATAGCTGACGATCTGCCAGGGATGGGGACGCAGGCTTGGGGACAGACCGGCCCTCCCCAGCCATCTCACCCGGAGGGGACCGGCCAGGAGGCCATAGAGAACCGCCAGAAACAGCACCCCCAGGATGACCGTGCTGTGGAGATCCCATACCGCCCACGCTTCGGGGGAAGAGGGCAGGGTGGCCAGATCTCCAGGACTGACGTAGCGAGTCGGGTAGGGAAGGCCGGGCTGGTGGACCCACCCGGGTAGGAAGGGAAACATGGTGGCCTCGACGCCGACGGGAGAGGAAGGAGCCTCCACCGACATTCACGGGATCACCCCGTCGTTCCGTCCCTCAGTTCCCCCGGTAACCCTCAGATGGCAGGTTCACGATCCCGAGGAAACACCCCCCAAAGATCCCCGCCCCTCCAAGTCGCCCACGAAGGACTCAGGGCGTGACGTAGTGATGAAGCTGCTGGAAGATCACCACCACCACGCCCACCAGCGTGGCCACCACCAGCGGAGCGAGGAACAAACGGGTGTAGACCCTGGCATCGAACCTCAGGTGCATGAAGTACCCGATGACGATGAGAAACTTGATGGCCCCCAAAATGACCAGAGTGCTGACCAGAAGGGTGTGACGCTCCGGAGGCTGGAGGACGGGGGCCACCGAGGCATAAATCTCGACGCCGGTGATGGCGAACAAGGTCACCGCAATCCAGGTGTACTGTCCGGTGGTCGGATGCTTGTGCTCCCCGGCATGGGCAGGAGAGGCGTCGTGGGCCGAAGCCGCATGGGAATGATCGTGTCCGTGCGAAGAAGACATGGCGTCAACCCACCTTGGAGGGGTCAGGGATGAGGTAGATCAAGGTGAAGATGATGATCCACACGATGTCAACAAAGTGCCAGTACAGGCCGGCGATCTCTACGTTCAGGGCTTTTTCCTTGGGGATTCCTTTGACAATGGCAGTGACCATCAAGGAGAGGAGCCACAGAACCCCAAAGGCAACGTGGGTGCCGTGAAAGCCGGTGAGCACGAAGAAGGTGGTACCGAACAGGTTTTTTTGGAGGGTAAGTCCCTTGTGATAAAACTCGGTGAACTCAAAGGCTTGGAATCCCAGGAAGATCAGGCCAAAGAAGGCGGTGCCGAAGAGCCAGAGGATGGTCTTCTGCCGATCCCCCCTCTGACAAGCAGCGAGGGCCAACACCATCAGGTAGGAGCTCATCAGCAACACGAAGGAGCTGATGGAAGTCACCTGGAAGTTGAAGATCTCCGACGGGTAGGGACCGACCAGGCTCTTGCCTCGGTAGGCCATGTAAGTAGAAATCAGGGTACCGAAAAAGAAACACTCCGACCCCAAAAAGGTCCAGAAGGCCAGTTTGATGTTGGGCACCCCCATGGATGTGTAGTGGGGATCTGAAGCGGGATTGGGAGCAGGATGGGTTTCCAGGACCGTTTCCATGTCATTCACCGAAGAAAGGGGGGACGAGGCGGGCGGCGGCTCAGTCTACGGGCTCGTACAGCCAAGTGAAGAGTCCATAGAGGAGAATGAGGACGCCAGCAAGGGAGGTCACCATGAAGGCTGTTGAGAAGGGAATCGTCACCGGGACCGGGCTGGCGGTGCCGGGTACCCAGGTAGCGGCGATGTCGAAGCCTCGCACCAGGAAGGCACCGAAGGCCAGGGAGGCTCCCACCGAAGCAATGAGGGGGCGGAAGGAGGGGGGAGGCATGTGGATGTGCTCCTCCCTGCCCGGGGGAGTGGCGGGAGCGTTGCCGTACTTCTGATCCCAGAAGGGGCGCTCGGAAGTGACCATGGGAATGCGGTCGAAGTTGTGGACCGGGGGAGGCGAGGTGATGGTCCATTCCAGAGTGGCCCCATCCCAAGGGTCGTTTCCGGCCACCTTGCCCAGCTTCAGGCTGTGGAAGAAGTTGTAGAGGAAGACGAGGATGGCGATGGGAATCAGGAAGGAGCCCACGGTGGAGATCATGTTCCACAGGGTCCAGCCATCGGTGGCGTCGTAGGTGTAGATGCGTCGGGGCATCCCCTCAAAGCCGCTGAAGTGCATGGGGAAGAAGGTGATGTTCATGGCCACGAACATCAGGGCCCAGTGAACCTTGCCCAGGGTCTCGTTCATCAGGCGACCGGTCATCTTGGGGAACCAGTAATAGATCCCCGCAAACAACCCCATGATGGCACCTCCGAACAGCACGTAATGGAAGTGGGCCACCACGAAGTAGGAGTCCTGTTGCTGAAGGTCGACCGGCGGAGAGGCGTGCATGATCCCGGACAGGCCACCGATGGTGAACAGGGCGATGAAGCCGATGGCGAACAACATGGCGGTGGTGAACTTGATGCGTCCACCCCATAGAGTGGCCAGCCAGTTGAAGATCTTCACCCCGGTCGGGATGCCGATCATCATGGTGGTGGAGGAGAAGGCGGCGTCGGCGACGGGGCCCAGGCCGGTGGTGAACATGTGGTGGCTCCACACTCCAAAGCCCACGAAACCGATGAGGATCCCGGAAAAGATGACGAAGGGGGCGCCAAAGAGGGGCTTCTTGGAGAAGGTGGGGAGCACCTCAGACACGATACCCATGGCGGGAAGAATGAGGATGTACACCTCGGGATGGCCGAAGAGCCAGAAGATGTGCTGCCACAGCAGGGGATCACCACCGTGGGAAGGGAGGAAGAAGTTGGTCCCGAACACCCGGTCAAAGGCGATTTCGATGAGACCCACGGTGATGATGGGGAAGGACAGAACCACCAGGAACTGCACCACCAGGGACATCCAGACGAACACCGGCATCCGCATCATGGTCATGCCCGGGGCCCGCATGTTGAAGATGGTGACGATGAAGTTCACCCCTGCCGCCAGAGATGCGGTACCGAGGATGAGGAGCCCCACCACCCAGTAGTCCATGGCAGTGGTCGGAGAGGCTTCCCGGGAGGAGAGGTTGGCATACCCGAACCACCCTCCGTCGGGAGGACTGCCCAAGATGAACGAGGAGTTGATGAGCAGGGCCCCGATGAGGAACACCCAGTAGGAGAAGGCGTTGAGGCGGGGGAACGCCACATCCCGAGCCCCAATCATCAATGGAATCATGTAGTTGAAGAAGGCTGCCGACAAAGGCATGATCGCCAGGAACACCATGGTGGTGCCGTGCATGGTGAACATGGCGTTGAAGGTCTGGGCACTGACCAGATCCATCTGGGGCTTCCACAACTGGGCCCGCATGATCAGGGCCTCGATCCCTCCCAGCAGGAAGAAGATGAAGGCTGACACCCCATACATCACCCCGATCCTCTTGTGATCGACGGTGGTGATCCAACTCCACAGCCCGGACTCGGATGCTCCGTATCCCGCTTCTGCCGCTGTCGCGCTCATGACTCTCCTCGACTGCACCGGCCCAGGTCAAACCAGGGCCCGTGCTCAGAAACTCGTTGCCAGTCGATTACTTGAGACCCTGAAGATAGGGAACCAGAGTGTTGATTTCCTCAGGAGTCAGCTTGCGGGGAAGAATCATCTTGGAACCCGGCTTGGCCGCCTGAGGATCTTCCAACCACTTCTTGAGGTGCTCCGCATTGGCCACCTCATAGATGCCTGAGCCGAAGGTCTTGCGGCTGGCCAGGTGGGTCAGATCGGGCCCCAACTTGCCCATGGCCACCGGGTTTCCCCTCACCGTGTGACAGGCGATGCAACCGCCGTTGAGGAAGGCCGAGGGACCGGGAAGGGTCCCTCCCACCACCGACTCTGGCTGGGGAGCCTGCTGGGCTTTCACCCACGCATCAAAGTCGGCCGCCGAATCCACTTGGACACGCAATTCCATCAAGGCGTGGGAATCGCCGCAGTATTCAGCACACTGTCCCACGTAGAACCCTGGCTTGTCGGCAGTGAACCACATGTTTTGCGCACGGGTGGGAACCGCATCTCGCTTGCCTCCGAACTGTGGCGCCCAGAAGCTGTGGAGCACGTCCGCCGACATGATCTCGAAGTTCACCGGCTTCCCCGCAGGGATGTGAACCTCGTTGGCCACCACCAGCTTGTCCATGTCCTGGTAGCGGAACTCCCACCACCACTGATGACCGATGGCCTGGATGTGAATGGCTCCCTCCGGCGGGGGAGCCCCGATCTTGAAGACCGTTTGAATGGTGGGCACCAGGATGATGAGGGTGATGATCACCGGCAGCACCGTCCAGCCGAGTTCCATGGTCAGGTTGCCGTGAACCTGCTCAGGAAGGGTGGTGTCCCCAGGCTTCTCCCGGAACTTCACCAGGATGTAGGCCAGCAGCGCAAAGACGACCCCCCCGATGATGCAGGTGATCCAAGTGATCAGGCTGTAGAGGCTCCACACGTCCCGAGCCAGATCGGATTGAAGGTTCAGGGTGCTCTGATCGGCGGTACCCAGTCCCAAGCAACCCGCGCCCTGAATTGCAACAGCCGCAAGGGCAAGAAAGCCCAACACGTTCCTGCGGTCAACGTTCACCATCAGCTCTGCCTCACTTTCGAACCCGGCAAAGGGCAGTTCGGGGAAGGACGTAGGAGAGAGCGGGTCACTGTCCCGCCCCCCGCAACGCCAGATCCACCAACATGGCTCCAAAGAGAATGAACAGGTACTGCACCGACACCCGGAACACCTTCCGAGCGGTGGCATCGTCACGTCGCTTCAGCAGGCTGACCCCGCTGGCAAAGAACCAGACTCCGGCCCCCAACGCCGCCGTCATGTACAGGATCCCCAAGGGACCCTGGCCCAGGGCCGGAGCCATGGACACCGGCAGCAGCACCACCATGTAGGCCAGCATTCGCCACCTCGTACCCTGGTCCCCCACCACGAGAGGCATCATGGGGAAGCGGGCCCGGGCGTACTCTTCCTTGCGAAACAAGGCGATGGCCCAGAAATGAGGAGGGGTCCACAGGAAGATGATGAGGAACAGGGCCCATCCACCGATGCCGATGAAGCCATTGACTGCGGCGTCAGCAATGAGAGGGGCGGTGGCTCCGGCGGCTCCGCCGATGACGATGTTCTGAGCGGTACGGGGCTTGAGCCACAGGGTGTAGATGAAGACGTAGAAGAGGATGGACCCCACTCCCACCCCCGCCGCCAGGAGGTTCCCGTAGGCGTAGAGAATCAGGGTGGAAATCGCCGTCATCAGCATCCCAAACACCAACGCAGCGGAGGGAGGCAGGGAGGCGCTGGGCAGGGGACGATTGCGGGTCCGAGCCATTTCGGCGTCGGAGTCCTTCTCGATGAAGGCGTTGAAGGCGCTGCAGGCGGCCCCGGTCAGGGAGGTTCCCAGGAGAATCATCAACCCCTGAAGGAACCCAGGAGTCTTTGGTCCCATGAACAACGCGGGAAGGCCGGTGAACACCACCAGGAGGAGAACCCGAGGGCGGGTCAGGGCCAACAGCAGCTTGAGGGTGGCCATCACCTGGCGTTCGGGCATGACCATGGCGGTGCTCATGCCCGCACCATGTGGCCGACCGGGGCCGAGGAAGGGGAGTGACGAACCCCCTGCCCTCTCCACACCAGATCCCTCACCAGGAAGGTGGTGGTGAGGAAGAGGAGGGCGGCCACTGCGGAGTGCAGGGCGGTGATCTCCACCGGCAGCTTCCACAGGACATTGAGAATGCCCAGCCCGATCTGGGCCACCACCAGCCCCCAGGCCAGCCTCACCTTCACGGCGGCAGGATGGCGGGAAGGGGTCAGGACCAGGAGCAAGGAAAAGGCCAGGAAAACCGCATATCCATTGAATCGGTGCAGGATCTGAAGCCCCACTCCCCCGGCCAGGGTGGGAATCCACACCCCCTGCTCACAGGTGGGCCATTCGGTGCAGGCCAGGCCGGAGTAGGAAGAGGACACCAGCCCGCCCAGGATCATCTGGAGGCCGAAAAACAGGGATGCCCCCAAGGCAACGGCCCGCATCACCGGGGGAGTCGAGAAAGAAGGGGATTTGGGCGAGGCTGCAGAGAGAAGAGCCGCCCCGATCAGAGCCAGGGCCGCCGCGAAGGCGTTCCCCACCAGGAGGTGAGAGGTGACCGACCACCGGGCCAGCAGGTGAAGAACCGTCAGCCCTCCCAATACGATCTGGAGAGCCACCAGCAGCACCGCCACCCCCACTCCCGCACCGGCCACTCGTCGAGCCACCGGGTGAAGGGCTATCAGGCCTCCCAGCCCCAACAGACCGATGCTCAAGGTCCCCGCCAGGAGCCGATGTCCCCACTCCAAGGCGATCTGGAAGTTGAACACCGGAACCCATTCCCCGTAGCACAAGGGCCAGTCGGGGCAGGACAGGCCAGCACCGTGGGCCCGCACCAGGGCTCCGAACACGATGAGAACGAACGCCACCGCCGACAGGGCCACAAAGCCCCTACCCAGGCGGGTCAACACCTGCACCGATGCGGCATCAAGGGTGGGTTCAGGTCCGTTCAACGGGGTCTTTCCTGGAGGGCCTTCCCAGGCTCCCCCTACCCTGGGTGGGGGCAGGGACGCGAGGTCCGGCGCAGCGCGGGCATTCTGCCCAGGCCGGGCCCCTTCTGCAAGGGGAGCCACCAAGGAAAGTCGGGGTTCGCAAGTGTGCGATTTGCAACGATTCTATAGTGGTTTAGAAGAACGAATGACCCTAAAAGCTGAGCTTCTGGGGAGACCAGGGGGTTGGCAACACCCTTGGGATCCAGGGGAGGTGAAGGTGAGTGGGGAGGATCTCGCAAAATGCGTAGCGCAGTGGGTGAGCGACCGCAGCACCGAAGCCGCAGCGAGGACAGAGAGGGAGAACCAGGAGCCTTCGGTCAGACCCGCCCCAAGTGCCTGATGCGCCCGGCCCTGCTGCAACATCCTGGGGTGTGCGAGACCCATCGGGTCGATGGGGCGCCGGAAGGGTCGAAGATGACCCTGCTGGGACCGGCAGCGTCGCGATCCGGTTGGCGCGTTTTGCGTGAAACTCGCAGAGGGTTCTGCGATGTCGCTGTCCACCGACCCTTTGCACAGCCCTCGGACTTCATAGGCCTGCCCGTCTCCCCAGGCCACTACCGCAAAGGGATACCGGGAGGCGCTCCATTCCGTGTCCGCCATGCTGTCTGCCGCTCTTCGGAACACCACCCCATAGCGACCCTTCTTGGATTCGTCGAAGGTCGTGGCACCGCCGCCCCTGGGGCGGGTCCACTCCTCAACTCCCTCCCTCAGAATCCCGGCACTCACATGGCGATCCAGGTAGCGGTTCCAACGTCGCAGGGCGCAGAAGGCGGGCTTCTTCCTCCGGTTGGCGTAGGCGAGCTCGATGGAGAAATTGTCGTCCAACCGCAGAAGCGACCCTCCCACCCCGGCTCCGATTTGCTCGCCTTCTTGACTCACCACCAAGGCCCACGCATCCAGCGTGCAAAGGCGCCAAGATTTCGGGCGGATAGGGAGGAATTCCCCTCCACCTGGCCCCCACAGCCATCCAAAAGATCCGGCAAAGGGGAACACAGGGAGAACGCGTTTCCCCCTTGGCGCCTTGGCGTCTTGGCGATGTTCATGAAAAGTATGGAAACCTTTCAAACCTCAGGTCCAGCCGCACAGCCGGGACTGCCTGAGCGCATATAAATGCAGAATGAGTCCACCGTTCACCCTCCCTCTTCTGCCTAATCCGACTCCGCTCCCCCGCTGCCATCCCGAGGTACGGTGATGAGCCCCTTCTCCACCTCGTCCACCCCCATCACCGGCGCCAGTTGGAACTCATAGTCCGCCTCCGGCCCCAGAGGAGGGCCCCCCGCCTTCAGCCTTTCTCGCATCTTGATGACCGGATAGGCCACGTCGGTGTAGGCCGCAACCGGGTCCAATTCGTAGCGAATCCCCTCCGCCTGCCCGGGCAACCACACGGTAAAGCCGCTCTCTCCGTCGGTGTCGACAACGATATCCCCGTCGGCCACTTTTTGGATTTTTCCAGTCACCTCGTGGGGTTCAGGGGCCAGGAAGCCGTCCACCGAACGGGTCTGATACAGATCCATGCCCCGGGGGCGGCCGGTCCAATAATCCTCCCATCCCAGGAGTCGCTCCACCGTGTGGGGGTTGGGGTGACGGTGTCCCGCCCCGCAGGAGATCACTCCCACTTCCGGCTTGATGCGCTGCAGGAAGGGATAGCTGCTGCTCCATCGGGAGCCGTGGTGGCTCACCTTGTACAGTTCCAGATCCCGCAGGGCCTGGAATGAAGCGGCCTCGATGTTGTGATACCAGGCCCCGAAGCTCTCATGGAGGTAGCCCGACAAGTCCCCGGCGATGTAGAAATCGAAGCGCCGGTAGTGCAGGATGAGAGCGATGGAGAAGTCGTTCTGGGAAGTGGTGTTGACCCAGCGATCCCGCACCACCCTTCCCCTCCCCTCTACTTCCGCTCCCGAAGACAGCACCTCGATCCACACGTCTGGCCCCAGTTCGATCTGACGCCCCTCACCTCGCTGGTCCATTTTCAAGGTTTCCCGAGGAATTTTATATCGGCCCACCCAGTTCCGGTAGAGCTTGTCCCCGGTGCCGGCGGCGTCGTAATCCAGTCCGGTATCCAGGATTTTTCCAATCTTCATCCCCGCTGCTTCATAGAGGTAGAAAATGCCCGAAGCGGAGTCATCGTCGTACCACCCCATGTGATCCTTGTGGTAATGGCTGGGGAGGAAGTAATCGATGGTGGCGGTGGGGCGCAGGGGCGGACCATCGTCCAGGCGCTTGCGAACATAGGGCTCGATGACGTGCTGGGCCTCGTTGCCGTCCTTGCTGGTTTCTCCGGCATCGTAGAGAAGAACCTTGCGATCCCCCTTGGCATCCTTGGGACCCTCGATGAGGGTGGCATCTCCCTGCCCCACATCCAGGAAATGGATGCGAAGCACATCGGCTGCAGGTCGGGGCGGCCCCTTGGAGGCGCGATCCAGGGCTTTCTGGGCGTCCTGGGGAACGATGTCGTCTTCCGCCAGCACGGGAGAGAGAAGGGAGAACAGGATTCCCGCCAACCCCAGTGGCAACAGGATTTGCAGTGCCTTCAGGGCCCTCCTCACGCCTTCCTCCGCACCCGGCCCAGGCCGAGGAGAATCAGCAGGAATCCGCTGGCGTTCCAGGGATGGGATGGGGCGGAATCACAGCGGCAGCCCGGACCTCCCTCGGGCCAATCCTGATCATCGGTAAGGCATTCCCCCAACTCTCCCGGGGTTCCATAATTGCATTCTCCCTCGCCGGCCTCCAGGAAACATTGGGAAAAGGCCGCTTCGCACCAATCTTCCCGGTCATCGTTGGCGACGCTGGGGTCCTCACCGGGTTCGAACATCATGGAGTGGGCCTCGCGGATTCCATCGGCGGTGGGATCGTAGGAAACCTCGTCCACCACGGTTTCTCCTCCCTGTCCATCCGGACAGACCAGGGCCAGGAACTCCTCTTCGCTATTGGTGAAGCTGACGCTTGAATACACGAACTCTCCATTTTCACAGGAAGGAGCCCCCTCGTCTTCAGCGGGAAGGGAATCATCATCCCCCGATGCCGAGTCATCGTCTCCCCCTCCCTCGGTCCCCAGCAGGCATTCTCCCTCGGAAAACACCCGCACCTCTCCGGGAGCCAGGGCGAGGGTACGGCCGTCCTCGCCAATCACGTATTCATCCACCGTGTCTGAATCAATTTCGCCGGCCTGATCCTTTCGGTATTTCCGCACTCCGCACAGGGTGAGTTCCCGGCTTTCATCGGCGGTGCTCCACAACTCAAACCACTCGGGAGTGCTGGCGGGGGCCACCATGACCTCGGTGAACACGAATTCCCCCGGCGATGGCCAGGCGTAGGTGGTGCAGATCCCCGTTTCCCCAGGAGTGGCCACGATGGGATCTCCCTCGGCGTTGAGATAGACGCTGTCCGAGGGGGGCACACACCAGGCCGCCGTGGAGTCGTTGGCGTCCGGGTCATAAGCGGCTGGTCCCAGGTTGGCGGAGCATCCTCCCGAGGGACACCCCTCCTCCCACTCCGGCCAATTGACTGGGGCGCTGTCCACGGTGGTGCCGTCACAGACGAGATGGATGAAACCCACGTCGTCGTTGCCCAGCGAGATCCCCGTGTAGCGATAGTCGGCGGGGCGATCCTCGGGCAAGGTGCCATCCCCCACCACCCAGTCGGCGCTCTTGGCGAAGAGGAGGTGCTGACCGGAACTGACGGTCAACGATCCCCCATCGGCATCCATGATTTCCACGTCCCAGGCGTCGTCGGGAGAGGCGGGGGGCTGGGAATCGGGGCCCTCCAAGAGCTGACAACCCTGAAGCTCGCAGCCGTTGCCGGTCCCGTAGAGCTCCAACCACTCCTTGGTGGAGGAGGTGGAGGGAGGGGCGATCATCATCTCGGTGAAGGTCACATCGCCAGCCCCGCACAGAGTTCCCGTCACCGGACATTGGCCGGCGGAGCCGGGAGTCCCCTGGCTGGGGAGGAGGGAATCGGTGGTCTGGGTATAAAAGAGGGTCTCCACAGGCGCGACACAGAATTGCCCCTCCCAGTCATCATTGGAAGCGGCGTCCTCGGCGTCGGCCTTGAGGTTCACCGAACACACCGTGCCATCTGGGCAGTCGGCATCAAATGTCGTCCAATCATAGGTGACTTCATCAATGAGACTACCGCCGCAGGTGAGGGTGAGAACTTCAGGCTCGCCGTTGTTGAAGGAGAGGGTGGAGTAGCTGTAGTCGGTGGGGACCAGACAGGCGCCGCCGTCATCCCAGGCCACACACTCCGACCCCTTCCCCAAGACGGCCCTTCCTCCTGCGGGGATGTCCAGGGCGGTGATGGTGTGGTCGTTCTCCACCCCGGTGGCCCCTTCGGCGATCACGCAACCGTCCAGGGACAGGGACCCTCCCGTGGTGTTGACCAGCTCAAACCATTCATCGGCGGAGGGGGCGTCGATGAGCACTTCGGTGATGACCACCTCTCCCGGCTCCACTGCCTGAGCGGAGAGGGGAAAGAGGAGGGCGAGGAGGGCCAGGGGCCACCATGGGTTTCCGCGTGTCATCAGAACCGCACCTCCACCTGGAGTCGGAGTTCGCCGTAATTCCTGCTGGTCAGGAGGATTGTCTCCTCCTCGGTTCCCGAGTCCTCCACCGCGCAGGTTCCCTCCAATTCGGGGATTCCCGCCGTCCTGCACGGTTCCTCCCAAGTCGATTGGGGATCGGGAAGCAGGCGCCCGAACAGGCCCCGCAGAGACACCTTCACCTTGCCAGCGAACAGATGGTCGCCCTGAAGCCAGGCCTCCAGGGACCTCTCCTCCGCATCGCCCCACACATCGTCATCCCGATAGCGGATGCGGAAGGAGATCTGGCTACTGCGGGCCAGCTTCACCTGCACCTTCCCCCACAGGTAGTGTCCCACCTGGAACCAGGGTTCGCAGGGGCCGGTGCCGGTGGGATAGAGAAGACCGGTGTCCTCGTAGTAACGCTTGTAGAAGAAGCTCAATGTCGTGCGGGGAAGGGCGGTGGTCTGGGCCTGGAAGCCGAAGTAGTTCTTCTCCCCCGCTCCGTAAGTCTGGTTGGAATCGAGGTAGGTGTCGGGGAGGGTGCCATACTCGTCTCCAGGACTGGCCCCGGTGTCCGAGGTGTCGGTGTCATCGCTGCCGTAGATGCGAGAGCGACCGTTGTTGGCCAGATCCCGGTTCTTGAAGTCCACGAATCCCGCCAGCATGAGCTTCTTGTGGGGCCGAGCTTCAATCCGCAAATAAGCTTCACCATTGAAGATTCCCGTGGAAACCCCTTGCCAGAGGTCCATGGTGGCGGCCACATTCAGGAAGGGCACCGGCAGGGCCTTGACCCGAAACCTCACCCCCTGCTCGTCCCGATCCCGCATCCCTTCATAAACATCGGCGGCGGCGGTCCCTGCCGCGTGGGGGTTGTCAAATCCGGTGTCGTAGCGCCGTCCCGCCACCTCGAACTCTCCCCAGGTGGGGGTCACCCTGGCCTCCACCAGGAGGGCGTTGCCGCCGGTAAAGGTGTGGGAAACCTCTCCCCGCAGGTCCAGCAAGCCCACTCCAAAAGCGGCGTCTACTCCGACGGCCCCATAGGTGTCTACCGACGGAAACCCCCGGCGGATCACGAAATCATAGGGGTCCTCCACCCCCTCCAGGATGTTTCGGTCCAAGTGCCCCAGCCAGGCGGTGATGCCGACGTGGGACCTTCGCCCCGCCCGGAAAGTGGCGTTTCCCCCCACCAGGGATTCCCGGTAGGCGTTGGGAAGGGTGAGCCACCCCACCTTCACGCCATCGATATAGATTCGCGGGGAGCTGAGCTCTGCGGTGTTGGGATCCACCTCTTCGCCCCCTGCCATCCCCATGTAGTATTGATAGAGATCGTAGGTCCACGACGATCCGAAGGCGGAGAAATCAAAGGAGTAGCGCCCCAGGCGCAGGGCGGTGAGGCGGGCCGCTCCTCCAAAGAGGCGCTTGGTGGGGGAGTAGTGCCCCGGTCCTGAGGTGGAGACGTTGTCGTTGACCTGAAGATCGGCGTACCAGCCGTGGGGGACTTCCTGATCGGTGTTGTCGAAGGTCAACCCCAGGCCATAGCCTGCGGTGTAGCTGCCCACGATGGCCGACCCCTCTTCCCGGGTGGCGGAGATGTAGGCCTTGCCGAAGTCAAACATGGGGGTGCCCCAGGACACATGGAAATCTCGGGTCTCGGCGCTGTAGATCACGTCCTTGACGGACTCCTGAATGATGAAGGCGGCGCCCGCGTCCAACCACTTGTAGGCATGGATTTCCCCTCCCAGGAGGATGCGGGGGCCCTGCCCGTATCCCAACTCGGTGATGGTGTGGGTGCTCTGGGGAGAATCCTGGGGATCCCCTGTGGGGGCCTCAAAGAAGCTCTTGGCCAGACGGAAGCGGGCGCGAACCCGCACCGGATCGGTCCGGGTCAGGGGAGGGCGGGCGTAGGCAAAGGGGGCGATCTGGGCCAGGGCGCCTTCGGGGAGGGCGGCCACCCGGGTCAGATCCTCTACCCTGTTGAAAATACCGTTTTCAACCCGGTCCCCCACAATCGCTGCGGCCTGCTCCAGGGTGATTCCCGGCAACTGGTAGAGATCATCTCGTTCCGCCCGGTTGAGATCCACCGGATTGGCCAGGAGGGAGAGAAGGGCCTTGTAATCGTCTTCGGGAAGGATGCCGTCCTCATAAAGAGAGCGGAGATCGTCCTCGTCGTCGATGAGGATCTCAGTGGGGTAGATGCGGGCCACTGCCATGGAAGGAATCAGGCAAAGGGCCAGGGCCATGAGCCCCCCCCCTCTCCAACACCATCGCCCTCCCCTGTGGTTACTGCTCACGAACCCACAACTCCTGGAATTTGGCCTCGTATTGGGAGGCGAGGCGGGGGGAAGACAGGATCAGCAGGTTCTCGTCGTTGATGAGGTTGGCGCTGTCGGTGTAGTTGAACGAGCCCGTCACCACCCGAACCCCATCCAGCACCACAAACTTGTTGTGCATGATCCCCCCCTGGGCGTTGGCGGAGATCCGCACCGGAATCCCCTCCCGAGTCAGGGAGGCAAGGATGGGATCGTTGGCCTCCCAGGGGTCGGCGTACACCTTGACGTCCACCCCCCTGTAGAAAGCGTTGATCAAGGCATCCCGAATGGGTTCGGAGGTGAAGGTGTAGATGGCGACATGGGCTTCCTGGGAGGCGGCATCGATCTCGGCGACCACCTTGGACTCGGGCTCATCCTCAGGGCTGAAGAAGACCTGGGTGGACTCGCAGCCGGTCAAGACCGTCAGAATGAACAGGAAGGCCACCCCCCCCCGAGCCACCAACAAGGTTTGAAGCTTGAACCGCAAGGGGGAAGGGCCCAAATCAGGGAAGGGGGCGGAAAGAAACTGGGTCGCCATCGCCATGGGGAACCAAGGATAGCCGGTTCTCAGAGCCTCCGGGTGACAGGGTGGAGACAATACCGGGCCATCCCCCTCACTCTCCCCCCAAGGACAGAGAGTAGGATCCCTCGGTGTTGGGATTTCCCCTTTCCTGGCGTGAACTTATTGAGATCGTGAACACTCCCGACGACGGCAGTTCGGTTTCCAGGAATACGTTGAAGCCGGGACCCTCCTCGTGGGTCACCGTGGCCAGGATCGAGCACCCCGGGTTCAGCAACTGCACTTGAGTGTCCACGGCGCTGCTCTCCAGCGCCACTCGAATGTGATCCCCGACCTCTCCCTCAAACTCGAATTCATCGTGATAGCGGTTGGTCCCCCCTGGCCCCGCCGTCCAGTCGTAGCTGTTGAGGTTGGCGGTTTCAACGAAATCCCCATACGCCCATTCCCAGGGATCGGACAGACAGTTCTCTCCCAGAGGAGGGGCGTCCTGGAACACTCCGAAGGCATAGTCCCCCATGTCCTCCGCGTCCCGAGTGGTGGCCATCACCACGAACACGCCGGTGGCGGGCACGTCAAACTCGACACGCGCGTTGTCGTCATAAGGGGAAGCGTGGTCGTCGTTCTCCAGGATGACATTGCAGAGGGCGTCCAACAAGAGAAGTCGGGGATTCAGCACCGGATCCACCGTCCCCGAAGAGGGCAGGTAGCGGCGCATCCACAGCACCAGGTGATCCCCTGCCTCCGCCTCAAACTCCCGGTCATCAAAGCGCCGTCCCTCACCCGCCAGCCCCCCTTCTTCGTCGGAGCCGTTCAACTGGTACTCCCCCAGCGTGCCAATGCTCTCCACGTTGCCATCGGAGAAGCAGTACTCCCCCAGGTCATGGGCCCTCCCGTCCTCGCCGTCACAATCCCGATCCATTCCATCTCCCGGGGCATCCGAGGCTCCGGGATGGACGGCGGCATCGCCATCGTCGCAGTCCCCGGCACACCCGGCGTAGCCGTCCCCGTCCTCATCACCCCCGTCAGGAGTGCTGGGATCGCAGTCAGCGTCCACCCCACCGCAGGCGTCTTCGGCCCCGGGATGCACGGCAGGGTCGGTTCCGTTGCAGTCCCCGTCGCAGACCGAAAACCCGTCCCCGTCCCCGTCCGCTTCGTCGGCACCCAGGACTCCGTTGCAGTCGGTGTCGATGCCATCACAGCCTTCGACGGCTCCGGGATGGACGGCAGGATCCGTATCGTCGCAGTCCCCAGGAGCCTCGAAGCCATCCCCGTCGATGTCCTCCAGGGGAGGAGGAGTGGTGTCGTCATCCGGTGGAGTGGCGTCGTCATCCGGTGGAGTGGTGTCGTCATCCGGTGGAGTGGCGTCGTCATCCGGTGGAGTGGCGTCGTCATCCGGTGGAGTGGCGTCGTCATCGGGAGAAGGGGTGGTGTCGTCATCCGAAGTCGCATCATCGTCCCCCGTCGCATCGTCATCCGAAGTGGCGTCATCGTCGGACGTGGCGTCATCGTCCAGATCCCCCAGATCCAGGTTCCCATTGGTACACCCGGCGGAAAGGGCAAGTGCCAGCATAAGGGTCGGGAAGAAGGAGGAAGGGTTTGCAGGCTTCATGGGGATCTCCAAGGTGGATTCTTTACAGCAATTCCAGGTCAAACGTGAAGGAAGAGGGGTCGGTCAGCTCCCCATCGGTGCCGATGTAGACGGTGTGGGGGCCGGTTTCTGAGAGGGTATGGGTGAGGATGACTTCTTCCCCCTCGCCTCCTCCTCCCTCCTCCGCCAGAGGGGCGCACTCGGCATCCAGAAGCCACACCCGCAGGGCCAGACCTTCAGAAACAGCCGTCACCCTCACCTCGTCCCCCGCCTCTCCGGCAAACTCCCAATCCTCATACCGGGCTCCTTCCCCCAAGGGTCCATCCTCCCAATCGCCCCCGTTCAAGTTCCCCGAACCGGTCTCCCCGTAGGAGAGGGTTCGCATTCCCAAGGCGCAGGCTCCTCCCTCCTCCGGCTCCCCTTCCCGCACCCTCAGGGTGTAGTCCCCGGTGACCCCGGCGACCTCGGTGGTGACCACCACGGTGTAGATCCCGGTGGCCCCGACGGTGAAGGTGTGGCGCTCGTCGTCGTCGTAGCCCTCCTGAATTTCGGTGGAGGTGGCCATCACCTCACAGGCGGGATCCAGCAGCAAGAACAAGGGGTTGAACTCCGAAGATCGCAGCTCCACCGTCAATTCCTGCCCCGCTTCCGCCTCGAACTCGATGTCGTCGTAGTAGGAGCCTTCAGGAGCGGGGGAGGAGTCGGTGTCGGCGCTGTTGATGGGGTAGTTCACCTCTCCAGGGTTTCCCACCACCCCGTCGTCGTACAGGCAATTCTCCCCTGGGTCGGGAGGGGGCCCCGAGTCGGACCCGTTGCAGTCCTGATCCACCCCATCTCCCAGGGAGTCTTCGGCACCGGGATGAATTGCCTCGTCCCCATCGTTGCAATCCGGCCCCTCACCGCCTGGGAAACCGTCCCCATCCAGGTCGATCAGATCGAAGCCGTTGCAGTCCTGGTCGACCCCGTCATAGGGGATTTCCTCAGAGGCGGGGACGATGGTGGGATCGGTGTCGTCGCAGTCCCCTTCGCTTTCTGACACCCCATCCCCATCGTCATCGAATAGAGGGGTCCCTTCGTCGGTCACCCCGTCGCAGTCGTTGTCCACCCCATCCCCCACTTCGACCGCTCCCGGATGAACCCCCGGGTCGGAATCGTTGCAGTCGGAAGTCACATCGGCACCGTCTCCATCGGCGTCTTTGGGGGGGGGAGGAGTGCTGT
>CAYRTW010000005.1:0-24105 GCA_964426935.1 uncultured Rickettsiales bacterium | reverse complement strand
CGTCATCCGAGGTGGCGTCGTCATCCGAGGTGGCGTCGTCATCCGAGGTGGCGTCGTCATCCGAGGTGGCGTCATCGTTGTCATCATCCCCGGGAACTTCCAAGGTGCCCTGGCAGGCCGAAGTCAGCCATCCCAGGATCAGGCAGAGGCAAAGGGAGGGGGGAGCGCCCACGAGTGTCCGTTTCATGCCGGTAGGATCCCTCAGAACGCTCGGGAAGGGAAAGGGTGGAGGGGACTCTCGGGAAAGTCTCTGGCAGCAAAGAGGATCGGTTCCGATAGAATGCCGACGGCGGCGAGAGGTCGCCCTGGAGATGCCACGATGCGCCCCCATCCCTTCCTTCTTCCCCTCCTGGCCCCGCTCCTCCTCCTTTTGCCTTCCTCCGTTCGGGCTGCCGCCTGCACAGTCACCCTGGTCTCCCCCGCCAACAACACCACCCAGATCCAGAGCCCCCTCCTGCGCTGGAGCGGGGCCTGTCCCCAGTATCGAGTCCACTACTCCCCCTCCGGTACCTTCGTCGGCGACGTGGTCATGGGTCCCTGGGGCGTGGCAAAGCAGTACAAGATGGCGGAGAACACTTGGGATTCCTACCAGAGTGGCACCTGGACTGGAGGGGTCTACTGGAAGGTGCAGAGCAAGGCGGCAGACGGCACCCTCGCCTTCTCCGCCACCACCCGGCGCATGTTCATGGACCCCAACCTGGATGACGATGCCTTCTCGGTCAGCCAGGGGGACTGCCAGGACGGAAACCCCGCCATCTACCCGGGGGCCACCGAGACCTGCAACAGCATCGACGACGACTGCGACGCGGGGATCGACGAGGGCTTCGACCTGGACGGGGACTCCTACACCTCCTGTGGGGGCGACTGCGACGACACCGAGCCCCTCGCCCACCCCGGCATCGCCGAGACCTGCTCCGACGGCATCGACAACGACTGCAATGGCACCGACAACGGTTGCGACGTCTCCGGTGAGTACTCCGCCTCCGCCGCCAACACCATCCTGGTGGGGGAGAACGCCGAGGATTCCGCTGGGGGCTCGGTCTCGGGCATCGGAGATGTCAACGGAGATGGCTACGGAGACATCCTGGTGGGAGCCCAGAATCGGGACAGCGTGGCCACCGATTCTGGCAGTGCCTACCTGTTCCTGGGGCCGGTACCCTTTGGAATTGTTGATCTTTCTTCCGCTGATGCCATCTTCACCGGCCAACTCAGCGGGGACAACGCCGGCCACTGGGTGGGCAATGGCGGCGATCTCAACGGAGACGGCTACGGGGAAGTGATCTTCTCTGCCGACAAGACCGATGAGGGGGGGCCCAACTCCGGCACCGTCTACATCTTCTATGGCCCCATCTCCGGCACCCACTCGGTGACCGAGGCCGACGCCAAGGTGGTGGGGGAGAACGGCAACGACGAATACGGTCACCGGATGCAAGTCGGGGATTTCGATGACGACGGAATGGGGGATCTCCTCATCGCTTCGGCTTATGTGGACGCCGCCGCCACCGACTCCGGCGCCGCATATCTCTTCTCCGGCCCTCTCTACGGCTCGTTGGATGCTTCCTCGGCCACGGCGCGCATCGCTGGGGTCGCCGCCAATGACCATGCCGCCCATTCCCTCACCTGCCCGGGAGATGTCAACGGCGATGGCCATGACGATCTGCTCATGGGGGCAGAAAGCTCCGACGCGGGAGGCACCAATTCCGGGGCCGCCTATCTCTTCTACGGGCCCATTTCTGGCTTCATCAGCGCTTCCACTGCCGACGCGGTGTTCACCGGTGAGGCCAGCGGGGATTCGGCCGGTTCGGCGGTCAACGGCCCGGGAGACTTCAACGGTGACGGAATGGATGACCTGGTGATCGCCGCCAACGATCGGGACGTGGGAGGGGTCAACGCCGGTCGCATCTACATCTTTTTTGGACCGGTGGCGTCGGGGGCCTACAGCCTGTCCAGCGCTGATGTGATGCTGGATGGCGCTCCGTCAGAAAGCGCCGGAAACGCCCTGGGAGCGTCGGGGGACTTCGATGCCGACGGCGTCGACGATCTGGTGGTGGGGGCCTCCTCCAATGATGCGGGGGGAGTCGACCAGGGAGCCGCCTACCTGGTGTACGGACCCATCACCACCGACTCCAACCTCGACCATGCGGATGTGATCTGGAGTGGTGAGGCCGCCGGAGATCAACTGGGGTGGCATGTGGCCATCGTTCCCGACACCGATGGAAACGGCACCGATGAGGTCCTCCTGGGGGCCCGCAAGGCCGACCGAGGAGGCAGCAATTCAGGGGTGGCCTACCTGTTCCTGGGAGCAGGGTTGTAAAGGCTCCGATCTCCCCTCCCCTTCCCAGCGTACCGCTTTCAACGCCCCTTGGAGATTCCATGCGCCCATCCCTCCCTTCCTTGCTGGCCCTGGTCACCCTGACCGTCCTTCTCTTCTCCCCTCGTGCCTCTTCGGCCGCCGCCTGTGCCGTCACCCTGGTCTCCCCCGCCAACAACACCACCCAGGTCCAGAGCCCTCTTCTTCGGTGGAGCGGGGCTTGCTCTCAATACCGGGTTCACTATTCCCCTTCGGGAACCTTCGTGGGGGATGTGGTGATGACCCCCTGGGGAGCGGCCAAACAGTACAAGATGGCGGAAAACACTTGGGATTCCTATCAGGTGGGCACCTGGGCGGGAGGGGTCTACTGGAAGGTGCAGAGCAAAGCGGCGGACGGCACCCTCACCTTCTCCGCCACCACCCGACGCATGTTCATGGATCCCAACGTCGACGATGACGCCTTCTCGGCCAGCCAGGGGGACTGCCAGGACAGCAACCCCGCCGTCTATCCAGGAGCCCCGGAAACCTGCAACGCCCTGGATGACGACTGCGACGCGGCGATCGACGAGGGATTCGACCAGGACGGGGACTCCTACACCACCTGTGAGGCGGATTGCGATGATTTGGAACCCCTCGCTCATCCAGGCCTCTTGGAAACCTGCTCCGACGGCATCGACAACGACTGCAATGGCACCGATAACGGCTGCACTCGCTCCGGAACCCTGGACCTGTCTGCCGCCGACGCCCGGCTCATCGGGGAGGACGGGGGAGACGCGGCGGGAACCTCGGTGGCCATCATTGCCGACCTGGATGAGGATGGCTACGACGAAATTCTGGTGGGAGCCCCCGAGGACGACGACGGCGGTGCCGGCGCTGGGGCCGTCTACCTGTTCTACGGGCCAGTGACCGGAGATCTGGACCTTTCCACCGCCGACGCCAAATTCATCGGGGAATTGGCCGACGACTCTGCCGGCGACATCGTGGCCTCCTCGGGGGACCTGAACGGGGACGGGATGGGGGATGTGGTGCTTTCCGCCAACGCCCATGAGGCGGGGGGCCCGGACCCTGGCGAGGTCTATGTCCTGTATGGCCCCGTGTACGGCACCATCGATCTGTCCGCCGCCGACGCTCGCATCGAGGGGGAAGCGGATCAGGACGAGTTTGGATTCAGTGTGGACGCTCGCTGCGATGTCAACGGAGATGGGAACTCGGACCTCATCGTGGGTGCCCCCGACAACGACGGCAACGGCACCCTCTCCGGCTCGGCCTACGTCCTTCATGGCCCTCTGTACGGCAATCTTTCTGCCTCTTCCGCCACCGCAAGGATGCGAGGAGAAACCAGCCAGGACACCGCAGGTCACGCCGTCGCCTGCGCCGGGGACACCAATGCCGATGGCTATGATGACGTGTTGGTGGGAGCCGACGAAGACGATGACGGAGGCACCGACTCAGGCGCCGCCTACCTCCTCCTGGGACCCGTCAGCGGTACCTTCACCCTCTCCTCCCTCACCGCAGACGCCAAGGTGCTGGGGGAAAACAACCTGGATGGGGCGGGAATCGCCGTGTCCGGTGGAGGAGACCTGAACGGGGACGGCTACTCGGACGTGGTGGTTTCCGCCCGGGGAGTGGATGCGGGCGGGGCCTCCACCGGGGCGGCATACGTGGTTCATGGACCCTTCGCGGGGGTGGTGGATCTCTCGGCGGCGGCAGGAAGGGTGGTGGGCTCCATCATGGAAAAGGCCGGCACCCAGGTCTGTACCGGAGGAGACTTCAATGCCGATGGATACGATGACTTGCTGGTGACCGCCACCGGTAACGACCTGGGAGGGACAGATGCAGGGATCGCATACATCCTCCATGGCCCGGTAACCGGGTTCACCACCCTGGCCTCTTCGGCAGACCTGCTGCTGGTGGGAGAAACCGCCGGAGACGGGGCGGGAGGCTCCTGCTCTCTCACTGGGGACGTGACCGGGGACGGAGCCGACGACGCACTGGTGGGAGCGACAGGACAGGACGGGGGAGGGAGCAGTTCCGGTGCGGTGTACCTGGTGGAGGGGGGAGGGCTGTGAGGATTTTTGGAAGGCAACGTGCCGGATTACTTCGTGAATGAGTCTTCACCGATTTCCTTCCCCAGTCCTGGCGAACTCCTATTGGCCATGGTCCTGAAATCACAGAATATTCTTCATTCCCCGATTTCAAGAAAGGCCAAACTGGAAGCGGAAAATTCCCTCCGTTGATTCCGCTCCTCCGCTCCTCCGCGTCAAAAACGGTGCCCAATTGGATGGACTGCCCCAGAAGTGCATCCCGACCTCCTGAAGGAAATTCCATCTCCCCATGAATCACCCCCCTTCTCCCCTCCTCTCCCTCTCCGACCACCTGGCCTCCCGCCTGGACTCCCTGTCCTTCGGTCCTTCGGTAAAGGCGGTCTACAACCCTCTGGTTTACGCCCGGGAACCCTTGTCTCTCTATCTGGAGCGCCAAGGCCGGGGGTCCAAGGAGGCGGTGTTCCTGGGAATGAATCCCGGACCTTGGGGAATGGCCCAGACCGGCGTGCCCTTCGGCGCAGTGGACTTCGTTCGGGATTTCCTGAATGTTTCCGGGAAAGTCGGAGCACCCCCTCAACTCCTCCCCTCACGCCCGGTGACCGGTTTTGCCTGCACCCGCAAGGAGGTGAGTGGGACCCGGGTGTGGGGATGGGTGAGAGATCGCTTCGGTAGCGCCGACTCCTTCGCGGCTCGCTTCTTCATCGCCAACTACTGCCCCCTGTTGTTTTACGGGGAAGGAGGGGTGAACCTGACCCCTGACAAGCTCCCCAAGGACAGCCGCCGGATCCTCCACGAGGCCTGCGACGAGGCCCTGCGAGGAACCCTCCAAATCCTGGAAGCCAGGACGGTGCTGGCCTTTGGGCGCTACGCCTCCGACCGGGCGGAAGAGGCCCTGGCCGGACTGGGCATCCGAGTGGAGGTCCTTCCCCATCCCAGCCCCGCCAACCCTGCCGCCAATCGGGGATGGGAGGCGTTGATGGACCAGAGAATGGAGGAGTTGGGGATGTGAGGGACTGGGGCGGGGGGTCGGGCAAGGGGCCAGGAACCTACACATTCAGGGCAGGGGGAGCTCAGCAAAACACAAAGTTTGGGACACACTTTCCTGAGCCCCTTCTCTGACCCCTCTCTGTAAATGTAAATGTGTAGGTTCCTGACCCCTTCTCCTTCGCTTCCAGGCCTCCCCCAAATCGCTGCCGATGAAATGCAGGCACAAACCGCAAAACGTGAAGTAGAACAGATAGTTGACCAGATAATACCCCGCCAGCTCGTTCCCGGGGAAGAAATAGAACGCCGAGGTGGACAAGAGTCCCATTGTGGCCAGGGTGGTGGAGAAACGCGAGGGACTTCGAACGTCCACCATACCCAAGGCGGGGATCAGCATCCAGATGGAGTTGTAGTACCGGCTCAAGGTCACCGCCAGGAAGATGGTGAAGAACATGAGGATCATGGCGTCCTCATCCCGCCTCTTCCACAGGGCCGGGAGCAGAAGAAGAAGCCCCAGGGCCTGGAGGGCGTGTCGCTTGGGGGCGGTGCGATCCATCAGGGCCTGTTCTCTTCCCGGCGCCGTTCCCCAGAACTTGCCTTCCGTCACCTGGTGGATGGCCATCTTGGCGACTCCAATGCGCTGGGAAGAGGTGGTGGCGTGGGTGCTGCTATGGCGTCCAATCTTTTCCACCCACTGAGGCCAGGCGGAAAGGCCCCTTCCCGTGGTCAGAGAAGCCCCGAAGAGCACCAGGGAGGTGGCGGTGAACAGGGCCAAAAAACGACGCCGCCGCGCCTCCACCGCCCACAGGCTCCTCCCTTGCAGGAATTGGACAACCGCTTGGAAGGCGATGGGAGCCACCAGGAATCCTGGGAACACTCGGGTCATCGCTCCCCAGGCCAGGAGACCCCCCGCCGTCCCCGCCCATCCCTTGTGGTACAAACACACCGCTCCCACCGTACACAGCAGCCAGTCGTGCTGGAACAGGGCCCCATAGAGGTGCCCGTCGTTGAAGTCGATGGCGCACAGCCACAGGGTTCCCATGGCGGCGGCCCTCACCCCGAAGGCCCATCCCATCAGCAGGATGGTCAGAAGGATCAAGGGCAGGTCGGAGTTAGAGATGAACCACATCCCCGCGTCCAGGTCCACCAGTTCGCAAAAGGGCTTCCCCAGCACCATCCACACCGGAGACGGGTTGAACCCCAGGTCCAGGAAGGTGTTCTTCCAATGCCGCTGATCGGCTCGACCGTACAGCGACAGGGTGTCCCGACGAAACTCCTTCCATCTCTCCTTGGTGAAGGACTGAAGGGGGTGATAATCGGCCACCGCCTCCTCCCGGGGAATGAGCTTGTAGGTCTCCATGCTCCGGGTCTTCACCACGAAACTCAGGTCCTTGACCTTCACCTTCCCCTTGAGGGGGGTGAGGGGTTTGCCCTCAGCGGTTCTCATCTTTACCCACTGATCATCGGCAGCCAGTCCGGCCCGGTAGAGATCGAAGTATCCGATTTCATTGAAGTATTTTGCTCCAAGGTAATAATGAAAGACGGTATGGACCCGAGGCTTGCCGTAGAAGATGGCGGCAGAGGAGGGGCCGTGTTGGAGGAGCACCGAGGCCAGGGCCATTCCTGCCATCAGGGCGCTCACCCCGGGAATGAGCCGACCCCTCTTCCTCTCCACCACATAGGCCACCCCCCACACGCCCATGGCCAGGAGAGAGAGGGCATGGGACCACTCGGGGAAGCGGTACTTCCACAGAGCGGCAGGGGCCACGGTGGTCAGCAGCAGACCGAGAGTCACCGCGCAAGCCAGGAGAGCCAGGGCCACCTGTCGAAGGGGAGACGAGGGTGGAGACGGGGGAGAATCCTTGGTAACTTGTGGAGATTCCTTAGAATTTTCATCAACGGGAAAACGTGGATCAGCCATGGCCACCTCAAACGAGGGGCCACCCTATTCGACTCGAAGCGGTTTGTCCCGGGTCATTGTGTTCCCGGTGATCATGAAGGGAGGGGCGACAGATGTTCAGGCGGAGAGGGCGGCGTCAAAAAGGAAGCAGGAATTACAAGCCCACCTCCAACCCCGCCCCCAAGGTGAAGGAAATCCCCACCTGGGGAGGGGCATCGCTCTCCGCCGTCCCCCCCAGGAGGTGAAACTGCACCTGCTGAAGGAAGGTCAGACCCAGACGCCCCGGCAAGAGGGGAAGAACCTGCTGAAGCAGGGGACCCTGGCTGATCCAGACCACTTCTCCGCAAGTGGACAGGCCTCCACATCCCTCCTCTCCTTCTGGCAGGCCCGAGGCGAATCGAGCCCTCCATTCCCACCCCAAGGAGAACGCGAACCGGGCCTGGTCGAACCGCCATCCCACTTCACCCCCCAATGAGCCCAACACCCGCCGTTTCTCCTCTTCACCATCGGGATCGAGACCAATGTCCCCGCTCCTTCCCCAAGACCCCGAGAGGGTCAGGGCCAACCCCGCTGCCCGGCCCGCCCCCGGATGCAAGGAGAGCCTCCCTTCCAAAGTGGGGCTGACCACGGGCCCCAGCACCCCGTGAAGCACCGGGCTCGCCGGAAGAACCACGCCCCCCATCATGGTCACCTGGGCGGGCCGAGGTGGTACTCGCCCGGAAAGACCGAAAATGGGACGAGAGGAACCCCGATCCACGTCCACCATCTGGTCAAAGAGCACCTTCCCGGAGGCCTGGAGGACGGTGATGCGATGTTCGCCGGGGGAAATGGAATAGGCTCCGGGGAACACCCCCTTCCATTGTCCATCCACCTTGAGGGTGGCATCGGCGTATTGGGAGCTGGGGTCTCCATAAAAATACAGAAGCCCCATCTCGCTTTGGGCCCTCCGGGTCACATCCCCCGCGAGGTACAGATCCAACTGCCCCACCACGCGGAAATAGGCTTCAGGAAGTTGAACGCCTGAAGTATGCCTGTAGGTCTGGGCCCGAGCAAAGTCATGAGCCTCGTAGGCGGTCACCAACTGATCCGAATTGGAATCCGCCTGCTTCTGCTGCCAGGTGAGGGCCTGGAGGAGGTGATAGGTGTAGACCCCGTGGCGCAGGGCCCCGTCTTCTCGGGCAGGTCTCCCCCAGGAAGTGGCAAAGAGGTGGGCCTCCGATTCACCCAGGGATATTGAACGGGTCATGGAGGGGATGGCCCCCATGGCGGAAACCTTCTGGATCACCGCCCCGGGGAGTTGAGACTTGCCGTCGCCATGGAAGCAAGCGTCGACGATGAGGGCCTTGCGCTCCGCAGGCAGCCGAGTGAAGAACCCTTGGATTTCCTGGAGATCCATGGCGGTTCCCGGCAAATCCGCCACCTTGGTGTCTCCAGCCACCAGGTAGAGGCGGGGCCGATCCTTGGCATCAAAGGCCAGGGTTCCGTGACCAGAAAAGTAGAAAATCAGGGTGTCATCCCTGCGGAGTTCGGTACGTAAGATGGCAATTTCTTTTAGGATTCTTTCCCGATTCACTTCCTCTGGGGTGGTCAAGGCGACCACCCGATCAAACCCCCCGTAGGTAGGAGAACGAAGCACGGTGGCCAACTCCAAGGCGTCCTGGTCGGCGAACTTCAGAGGAACAAAGGCGGGATCCTGATAGGTGTTGATGCCCACCAGGAGGGCGACGCGGCGAGGTCCAAAGCTGGCCTCGATGGCTTCCCGGGTGGATCGCGGCGCTTCCAATCCCTTCCAGGTGATTGGAGAGGAGCGGTGGACACAACCGGCGAGGCTGGGGAAAGTCAACAGGATCAGGAGGAAGAACCTCCAGGCCCGGAGGAGAGGGTTACTGGAGAGGGCCATTCCCCTCTCCTTCTTGAAGCTGCAGGACGGTGAGTTCGTCAGCGACCCGGATGTCTCCTGGTAGCAGGTCTCCCTCTCTGGTCAAAAGAATGCGGGTCGAGTCGATGGCGGATTTATCGAAGGGCTTGCTTCCCAGAAGTGCCAGGTAGCGGTATCGCCCCGGTCCCCCGTCGGCCTTCCAGAGGAGGGGTCGGCCTTCCCCATCCTCCAGGAAGACCTGGGAGGAGGTAACCTGCCTGGCCCGGCCTTCTCCGGGGAGGACTGCCGTCACCGTTCCACTCGGGGAAACCTCCATCACCAGGAGCCACCCCGTTCCCTCCACCGCGAACCGAAGGGCCAGGGCGTCTTCTGGTCCCAAAGACGACTCCTCTCCCAGGGGCTCCATCCTCACCTCGCCTCCCCGGCGACGCTCCACCGAGGCGGCGATGTGAACCGAAGTGGTTTCGGGGGACCCTTGGCCTTTCCAGCGAAAGGGATCTCCAGGGGGGGCGGCCAGGGGCTTGGAAGGGGAGGACAACTTCGGAGAAGGAGAAGAGGGTTCACCGGGGCCAGACGGCGAGATGGGAAGAGGCCTGTTGCTCTCTGAGGAGGATTCTGTAGCTATTTCAAACTCTTCACCTCGGGGAAGCCCGGGGGAGGTCGCCTCGTTCCCCGGGAAGATGACCACCAGGGCGAGGGCGGCGGCGGCCACCACGAGTCCCGCCAGGGGGGCTCCACCCCGACGAAAGGCACCTCCCCAGGCACCTTCCGAAGAGACAGGCGGGGGGCGCCCCTCCTCTTCTTCTTCTCCCTCCCCATCCCGATCCCACACGGCCTGGGCCGTCAGGGAGGAACGGAGGCGAGGAAGGGACAGAAACAGGTCCAGGGCCTCTTTTTCCCTCTCCATCTCACCACGACAGGAGGGACAGCCGGCAAGGTGAGCCTCCCGGGCGAGGTGTTCAGCAGAAGACAGGTCGGAAGGACGTAGCCCCAGCAGATTTTTGGCAGCAGCACAGTCCAGGGTCGTGGCGGGGGGAGAGATCATAGGACTCCCAATCGCTCCCGCAGGAGGCGACGAGCGTAGGCAAGGCGGCCCTTCACCTCTTCAGGAGAGAGGGCGAGGACCTCGGCGATTTCGATGCAGTTCATTTCTTCCTGGTAGTAGAGGAGGAAAGCGGCGCGGTGGGCTTCGGGGAGATCGGCCACCTCCCGGGTCAACTTCTGCATCCTCTCCTCCATGAGGAGGCGGTTTTCGGCGTCGGGAGGATTGCTTCCCCCCTGTCCCCGAGTCGTCACCCTCTCCAGATCCTCGGCAGGAACGTCCACCGACTTCAGGCGATTTTCCTTGCGCTGGAGCACCGAAAGGCACTGGCGGTAGGCAATGGTATACAGCCAGGTGGTGAAGCGGGCGGTGGGCTCGTAACGGGGAGCGGCCCGGTGCAGGCGGTAGAACACCTCGGCCTCCACCTCTTCAGCCATCGGGCGGTTGCGGGTCATGCGGAAGAGAAAGTTCAAGACCGGATCCCGATGCCTTCGCACCAGAACATCAAAGGCGGCTCCCTCTCCTCCCCGATAGCGCACCATCAGGTCCTCATCGGAAAGCTCCATGAGGCGCAGATCCATCGCCATCAACCGGGGGCGCGGGGCTGAATCGTTGGAGAAAGAGGCAAAAAGCATGATGGCGGACACCCCCGGGTCGCTTTCCAGCATGACCCATTCTGGATATTGAGTGGAACCAGGGTCAAAGAGAGAGGGAAAAACTTCTCCCAGAAACCGTTCCAGCGTAGATTCCCCCGCCCCTTGCTCAAGCCGAGGACCCCGTGGCCGAATCTCCCCTTCCCCCTGCCCAACAGCCCAATCTGGTGGTCCGCTTCCGCAAGTGGGTGGTGTGGGCGGTGGCCCTGGGAGCCCTTCTGTACGTAGGAGGATCGGTGTGGGCGGGATTCCGGGAGGTGGGGGATCACCTGTCCTCCTTTTCCTGGGTCCTGTACGTCCCGGTGCTCCTGCTCACCCTGGGAAATTACGGTCTTCGCTTCGTGAAGTGGCACTACCTGATGGGGGTCCTGGGGGTGAAGATTCCCCTGCGGGAGGACGCCACCATCTTCACCGCCGGTTTCGCCATGGTGATTTCCCCAGGAAAAGCGGGAGAGTTGCTCAAGCCCTACCTGGTATCCCGGCGGACCTCGGTGCCCATGGCGGTTACCGTTCCCGCCCTGGTGGCAGAGAGGTTGACCGACGGTATCGCCATGTTGGCCCTGGCCGCCCTGTCCATCGGCACCTACGCCGCCGACAAAGTCGCCTGGGTGGCCATTCCCGCCGCAGTGGTCTTGGCTGGGCTGGGAATCCTCGCCTCCGATTCCCTGTCCATGACCCTGCTTCGCGCCCTGGGGCACCTCCCCGGGGTGTCCAAGGTGGCCCACAAACTGGAAGAGATGTACCGCGCCATGAGAAGGTGCCTGGCTCCTCTTCCCCTGCTCTGGACGGTGGCCCTGTCGGTGGTGGCGTGGTGGCTGGAGTGCGTGGGGTTTTTACTGGTGTTCCGGGGACTGGGAATCGACGCCTCCATGGAGGTCTGCACCTTCCTCTACGCCTTCGCCACCGTGGCGGGAGGGGCCATGCCAGGAGGGCTGGGAGTGGCGGATGGGGCCCTGGCGGGAGGGGCGATGACCCTGCTCCACACCCCGGAGAGCGTGGCGGTGGCGGCGGCCCTGTTGATTCGGGTGGCCACCCTGTGGTTCGGGGTGCTGCTGGGGGCGCTGGCCCTGTTCCGGTTCGAGGGATTGCTGGAGAAGGGAATTGTGGAGGAGGGGGCCCTTCCGGACGGAGGGGGTTCGGTGGAGGGGAAGTAGGCCATGGGCAAGGGAGGAGGTTCATGGGTCACGGGTCATCGAACAAGGCCCGCCATCTCCGTGCAGCCAGCAGGAGGTCCCTTGGGCTCAACGGGAGGAAGCGAACCCCCCTCCTCCACCTCCCCCCGCATCCATCGATCCGACCTTGCCCTCCCCTCACCCCCGCTTCCAAGCCACCGTCAACCCATCCCTCACCGGTAACAGAGTGGCGTACCACCTTTCATCACTCCCAAAAAGAGTGCGGTTATGGGCGCGTATCCCCTCGGTTTCCTTGTCTTTTGGCCCTCCTTCCAGCACCCGGCCATGCCACAGGGTGTTGTCAGAGATGAACAGGCCTCCCGGCCGCAGACGGGCCATCGCCTCCTCCAGCACCTCCGGATAATCGTGCTTGTCCACATCGTTGAACACAATGTCCCAGGGGCCCTCCGCCTTGCGAAAGCTCTCCAGGGCGTCCCCAACGTGAAAGTGGAGCTTGCCCTCCAGACCGGTGCCGGCGAAGAATTTCCCGGCCTGGGCGGCGTTCTCCTCCCTGGCGTCGGTGCAGTGGACCTCCCCCCCTTCCGGCAGGGCCCGGGCGAACCAATACGCCGAATAGCCGAAGCCGCTCCCCAGTTCGAACACCCGCCGGGCCCCGGTCATGAGGGTCAGCTGGTGGAGGATTCTCCCCACTTCTGGCCCCACCAGGGGAAAGTGGCGCTCATGCCCAAAGGCCTCCATGGCGGCGAGAACCGGGTCCCCCCTGTCCATCAACCCCTCCACATAGGCGGCCATGGCGGGATTTCCGGGATGAAGATGGTGATAGCGAAAACCGGGCTGGCGCAGCTTGATCCGCCCGTACTGAACAAGACGGTCCGCAGTGAACCGAAGGGAGGCCGGACGAAGGGAACGGGGCCAGGGGAAAGGGGGCATGAGGGGCTCTCAGGATTGCACGGGACCGGGTGGGAATGGGAGTAGAGTACCACTGCTGCCCGACCGGCAGAGACCTCGCCGCAGAGGACTCGGGGGAGGTGGTAATCCCCTCCCTCTACCTGGAGGCCATGAGTCCGGGGGATTTCACCCTCCTGCTGGCTCGGGAAAGAGAAACCCGAGTCCATATGGCCGAAGGCGATGCGGTGGCAAGGGCCCGGCTGAAAGACTGGCTCTATCTGGAGGTCATCGAGTAGAACTGCGTCCCAGGCTTGGTTTTCAGGTGCCTTCATCCCCAACCCGCAGCGGAAACGATCCCCCATGTCCTTCCTCACGGTCCCCGGCAAGCGCCTCTTCTGGCATGGCGCGGTCCCTGCTCTCCAGGCCCTCCCTCCCCTCACCGCCCTCCGCCTCGCCCACATCGCCAGCCGCGTCGCCTCTTTGCGACCCCGAGCCCCCATCCGCCACGCCCTGGACCTGGCCTTCCCGGAAAAATCCGCCGCCGAAAAAGACGCCATCGCCCGAAGCGAGGCGGCCTTCCACCTGCGAGAGCGGTTGGAAATGGCGATTTTCCCCCGCCTGGACCGGGAAAGTGCCGAACTCCATGTCGCCCTGGAGGACCGTTTCCACCTGGACTCGGCCATCCGGGAAGGCCGAGGAGTGGTGCTCATGGGGGCTCATCTGGGGATCCATGGGCTGGGCCCCCTGGTTCTGCACCGGATGGGGTTTCCGGTTCACGTCCGCACCTTTCTCCTCCCCGATGCCGAGCTTCCACCCGAAGGGGTCTATGGCCAGAAACGACGCCGAGCCCTGGAGGCGAGCCTGAAGGTGGACTACATGAGGGCGGGAGAAGAGGGGGATGATCCCCTGACTCCGCTGAGGCGGGGGGAGATCCTGATGACCACCGGGGACGGTCTGGGCCCCGAGCAATGCCTGGGGGAGTCCCCTCGAATCCTGCCACTTCTGGGGCAACCGGTGGCCTGGCCGGATCAGGCGTTCCGACTGGCTGAAACCACTGGGGCTCCCGTCCTGGGCTACTTCCTTCGCTCTTCGGAGTCGGGGCATCGGCTGAGATTCACCTCTCCCCTTATCGGCCCGGACCCCCTGATCACCTGGGTGGCCCTCTACGAAGAAGAGGTGCGGGCCTGTCCCTCCGAATGGCAGTTCTGGGATCGATTTCGGGAGGGGGCCCTCATCCGCCGCCACCACTGACGAGACCGGGCAGGTCTTCGGGGCGGTTCCAATGGGTAAAGGAAAGACCTTGGGGATCGATTCGCCTCCACTCCTCCTCTTCCAGAGCCTTCAGGCGGACGGCTCCCAGGAACCCATCCATTCGTAACTCCCCTCCACGAAGGGCGGCATGAATCGCCGGAAGGCAGGCGGCGCGATACACTCCGGGCATGGGCTCCCACCTTCCCCGGTGCCGCATCAGACAGGCCTCGATTCGGTCGTTTTCCCCTTGGTCAGCAAGGAGTTGAAGCAGATCGGAGGTCACCTCGGGCATGTCACAGGCCAGCAACAGCACCCCTGCTGAGTCGCTGGCGGCCAGGGCGGTCAACAAGCCCCCCAGGGGACCTCGACCGGGGTGGAGATCCGGTACCACCCGCGCCGAAACCTCGGGAAGGGCCTGCCCCTCCCGGGAAATCACCAGGGGGGTGCGTCCGCAGACCGATTCACCCAAGGCACACAGGTGGGCCAGCACGGATTCCCCTTGACGGGTCAGCCAGGCCTTATCCGAACCCATTCTTTGCGAGAGCCCCCCCACCAAAACGGCGGGAGTCAAGGAGAGGCCCCGGATAGGGAGAGAAGTCCGTCCAAACATTTGAGCCAGCACTGCATCCGCCACTGCCGCCACGTCCTGGGGCCTCAGCACGGGGAGGGGTCCTCCCTGAGGAGGGTCGGTGACCTTCAGAAAAACCCCTTCCCCAGGCTTCCAGTCTGGGTCCTCTCCCAAGGCCTCCCGATGCACCCACACCTTGGGCAGGGAGGTGCGCCGGTACCCTTCGGTCAACACCAGATCCACCCCTGAGAAGTGTTGTTCCACCAGGGCCAGCAAGGGAATTTCCCCTTCCAGGTCCGCCATCACCGCCAAAGAGGATCGGGAGGAAATCACCACCGGGCTGGCCCCTGCCTGTCGCAACCGAAAGGTGTCCTTGCCCTCCCGATCCACCTCAAAACGGTGGGCGTCGTGCTTCAAGGCTCCCACCCGGACCCCTCGGGACCGCAGCACCGGAATCAGCGCCTCCAGCAGGGTGGTCTTCCCCGAACCGCTCCGGCCGACAAACGACACCACCCTGGACCCTCGCCCACTTCCACCCGAAGGGGTCGTCACGGCATGACCTCGCTGCCCCTCACCGAGGCGGGAAGAAGTAAAATCTCCGCCCTCTCCCCCTTCTCCAGGCCGTCGCGAGACTCAGGCACAAGGATCAGGCAATTGGCGAGACTCAGGGAGCTGAGAATCCCCGACCCCTGGGGGCCGGTCAGCCGAACCTTCAGCCCCTCTCCTTCGAACCCCACCACTCCCCGGTGGAAATGGCGCAGGCCCTTCTTGCCGGGGAGGTCCTCCTCCAGCACCGCCTCAGCCTTGGACAGGAAGGGATGGGTGTCCCCCTGCAGGGTGAGCAGGGCGGGTCTTACGAACAAGAGGAAGCTGACCATGGCCGACACCGGGTTGCCAGGAAGGCCAAACAGGAGGGCATCCCCCACTCTTCCAAAGGCATTGGGCTTGCCGGGACGCATGGCCACCTTCCAGAACTCCACACCTCCTCCCAACCGATCCATGGCGTTCCTGACGAAGTCAAAGTCTCCCATGCTGACCCCGCCGGTGGAGATCACCGCGTCCGCCCTGGCTGCCCCCTGGGAAAGGGCCTGAAACAGCTCTTCTTCTGTGTCCCGGGCGATCCCCAGGGGAAGGGGAAGGGCGCCGGCCTCCTCCACCAGGGCCGCCAGGGTGAGGCCGTTGGAAGACCAGATGGATCCGGGAGGGCAGGGCAGACCCGGCTCTACCAGTTCATCGCCGGTGGAGAGGATGGCCACCACCGGCCGCCGGGCTACCGTCACTTCGGCGACTCCCAGGGATGCGATCAACCCCAGATCAGCGGGGGTCAATCGCCGCCCCCTGGCCAGCACCTCCTGGCCCTCCTGGAGGTCCTCTCCACGAAGCCGGACGGCATTTTGAGGTTCAACCGCTTGAAATATATCGACTTCTGATGAAAAGGGCCCTCCCCTTGTCTGTTCCACCATGACGATGGCGTCGGCCCCCTGGGGCAAGGGAGCGCCGGTCATGATCCTCACCGCCTGGCCCCGGCCGACGATCCGGTCGGTGGACTTCCCCGCCGCCACCGTGTCCAGAACCTCAAGGCGAACCGGGGAAGTGGGGGCGGCGGCGGCGACATCGGCCGCCCGCACGGCGTATCCGTCCAGGGCGGAATTGTCCCATGGGGGAACGTCCCGGGGGCAGCGAAACCCTTGGGTCAGCACCCGATCCCGCGCCGAGGCCAGGGGAATGGTTTCCTCGGGAAGGCGAGAGAGGGCGGAGAGGATGCGAGCGGTGGCTTCGGAGACGTTGAGCATGGGGGGGAGGATACTCCTCGGGTGAGCGAAGAGACCGGCCTCAGGAGGAAACGGGATGAGGGACGGGCATAAGAACCGCATGCCACCCCCAGTGCGCTCCGGTCTCCCCAAAGGATCCCCTGCCCACGCAACCGTGCCCACCTGAAGAAGATGTGGCATGGTGTTCCCCATGGCCACGTCAGATTCCCCCATCCCGGAAATCGATCCTTCCCGCTTCCTTCGGAAGACACGGGCCTGGACAACGGCCTGCCTCCCTCTCCTGGGAACGGGGCTCCTCCTCACCGCCTGCCTGGCCCAGCCCGTCGATGACGATTCCACCTTGCCTGATGACGATTCCACCCCTCCCGACGACGACTCCACCTTGCCGGACGACGATTCCACCCCTTCCGACGACGATTCCTCTCCGCCCGATGACGACTCCACTCCCCTGGACTCCGATGGAGACGGCCATTTCCCTCCCGAGGACTGCAACGACAAAGACTCCTCCATCCATCCCGGAGCGGATGAAACCTGCAACGATGGGGTGGACAACGATTGCTCCGGCGGGGCTCCCGAGTGCCGCCTCCAGGGAGAGTGGAGCGCCAATGACGCCCCGGTGAAGCTCACTGGCACCGCCGCCCCCTCCAGCGCCGGAATCACCGTTACAGCGGGGGATCTCTCCGGAGACGGCATTCTGGACGCTGTGGTGGGGGCCACTGGCTATTCCCAGGACGGTTCTGAGGTGGGAGGAGCGGCTCTGCTGTTGTTTGGACCCCTGGAATCGGGGGACTCCCTGGCTTCCCCCTCGGTGCGCCTCCTGGGACCCCCGTCTGGCCTGGCGGGTACCATCCAATATGCGGGAAGCGCCCTGGCGGTGGGGGACCTGACCGCAGACGGCACGTTGGACCTGGCGGTGGGCGCTCTGGCCTACGCCGATGGCTCCGAACCCCAAGGAACGGTCTTCGTGGCTCCTGGGCCCTTTGCCCCCGGGGAGAGAGGGTTGGGAGACAGCGGCATCTCCCGGCAGGGCACCTTTCCGGGTTCTTACGCAGGGGCCTCACTGGCCATCGCCGATCTCTCTTTGGGGGGAGGAGGCGACCTGGTGGCAGGGGCGGTGGGAGATCTGGACGTGGACGTGGACCCCCTCAGCCGGGTGTTCGTCGATTTCGGCCCCCTGACCGGAGCGGGCAGCTTCGAGAGCGCCGCCGCCAGCCTGGCCGCCACCGGATATGGCCAGAGGGTGGGTCAGGAAGTGGACTCCCAGGACTTCGATGGGGACGGTGTTTTCGACGTGCTGGTGGGAGCGGTGGGCTACTCTCTTCATGGGGCGGTCTTCGTTCACTCCGGCCCCATCCCGGCGGGCGACACCCCCATCACCGAGGCCGAGGTGTTCATCGAAGGAAACTCCGAGGTGAGGGGAATGGGCTGCACCGTGGCGGGAGTAGGAGACGTGACCGGAGACGACTCCCCCGATCTGGTCACCGCCGATTGTTATTACCCGGACTACACCCACCAAGGAATGGTGATGCTGTTTGCCCTTCCCCTGGAGGCAGGAATCGCCGGCCCCGATGACGCCTGGGCGGTCTTCCTGGGAGAGGAACCGGGGGATTCCTGGGCGGGAAACACCCTGCACCGGGTGGGAGATGTGGATAGGGATGGCCAGGAGGATCTGCTGGTCGCCGCCTCCTCCTCCCCCGGTGAGACCTACCGAGGGTCCGCCTACCTGTTCTACGGCCCCGTCGCCCCCGGCACCCGCTCCTTGGGGGAGGCCGATCTGATCCTTCGGGGAGGAGCCGATTACGATTCCTTCGGACAGGACTTCGCCGGGGCGGACTTCAACGAGGATGGGCGCAGCGATCTTCTCCTGGGAGCGCCAGGCAAGGACGGATTTCGAGGCGGGGTCTATCTGTTCTGGGGGCAGGGGATGTAGGGTCAGTCCCCCCGCACCGCACCGGCAAGATATCGATTTTCCAGGGTTTCTCCCTGTCTGACTTCAGCGATGAGAGCCCCCTCCGAGAGCAATTCCGAGAGCAATTGAGAGGTGGCCTCCTCCAGGGAGCGGGGGTCTTCGGGGGTCAACGTCAGGACCACCGCCTGGGAGCGTCCGGGAGGCAGGGGAGGGGCCAGGCGGATCCGCACCTCCCGATCTCGCAGGGTGATGCGGGTCATCGCCCCCTGTCCCACACACCTACCTCCGTCGATGAACACCACATGGTCGCACAAGGCCTCCATCTCCAGGAGGTTGTGAGAACTGACCAGAACCGTGCGCCGCCCCCTTTCCCGGGCAATGACCTCCCGGAGGGCCACCGCCTGGGCGGGATCCAACCCCGAAGTGGGTTCATCCAGCATCACCAGTTCCGGATCCCCGAGCAGGGCCGACGCCACCGTCACCCTCCTTCTCATCCCGTGGGACAGGGTGCCGGTGCGGGAATGGGCCCGATCCCAGAGCTTCACCGCCCGCAGCGCGTTCTGAACGGCGAGAAGGGCCTGTCCCCCTCCCAATCCCTGCAAGCGGGCCCACACCAGCAGCAGTTGAAATGGAGTGGAGGCAGGGGGCAGATCGGCGTCCTGGGGAAGGATTCCCACCCGTCCCCGATGCTTCTCCGGATCGAAGGGGCCCATTCCCAGAAGGTTCACCCCTCCCTCATCGGGGAGGAGGAAGCCGGCGGCGATGGACATGGCGGTGGTCTTGCCGGCTCCGTTGGGTCCCACCAGGCCACACACGCTCCCCCGGGGGACCGACAGGCTCAATCCTGACAGGGCCTCCCTCTTTCCGTACCTCTTGGAAACTCCATCCAAGACAAGGGCAAAGTCGCTCACAGGTCCCTCCCCCGAAACCGGGCCAGGCCCGCCGAAACGTACAACAGGACCAGCACCACCGACTGGGCCGCCGCTCCTCCCACCGTTCCCGGATCCACCCTCCACCAATCTGCCCAGTTTATCCCGGGGAGAAGGCCCCCCACCATGTCCACCCATCGCTGACCGGAGGCCCCATCCACCTTGTCATTTACCCACGCCCATACGCCGGTGAGGACAAACAACCCGCCTCCACACACCAGCCGGGCGCTGTTGGGAGCGGAGGTCATCAACGAGGCGGCCATTCCCACTCCGGCAAAGGGGAGGGACCACACCATGGCCCGCAGCGAGCGGTCGGCGATCCCCACCAACAGGGCCAAAGGAGGATTCCCCACCATCATTCCCATGCCCATGGCGAAGGTCACCCCTCCTCCCGCCGCCAGCACCACCGAGGCGATTCCCAACTGCCCCAGCATCTTCCCCAGCACCACCTGGAGCCTTCCCACCCGACAAAGCAGGTAGCGGATGGACCGGCTCCGCACTTCGGAGGCCACCGAACCCGCCGAGGTGAACAGCATCAACATCGGCAGGGCCACCATGGTCGTCGCCCCCGCCCACAGGGCCAGGACCGGGGTGTCCAGCAGTTGCCGGGCCGCCTGCTTGTCTCCCACCAGATCGCCGACGATGTTGAGGATCTGACCGCTTTCCATCAGTTTCTCCATCATCGCTCCCGGCTTCTTCGTCGTGGGCACCCCCATGCTGATCGCCAACCTGGACTCGGCGCTGGACAGGAGCTTGAAGAGAAGCCAATTGGAAAATCCGGTCATCCCACACCAGGCGAGAAGGAGAATCTGGAACAGGCGGGTCCTCAGAGCCTCCTGCACCTCGTACCCGGCCACCCAATAGACATCCAGAAGAAACCGCCTCATTCCTCCCCCTCCACCGGCATGCCCACCACCTTTTGAAGCTGGGAAACCGCCTCGTAGGACACGAAGGACAGGGGATCCACCGCCTCCGGATCCAGCTTCTGGTAGGTGGCCTCGGGAAGGAGATCCCGCATCTTGTCGTCCGCCGCCAGGATCACGTCCAGGACCCCCGACGCCATCTCCATCCCCCCTCGCCGTGTGATCTGGCCCCCCTGGGCGGTAACCTCTACGAAGTCATCCAGCACCTCTCCCAGCTCATCGTTCATGTGCTTCATGATGTCTTCCACGTCCGCCAACCCCTCGTCGTCCAGGTTGGCCTGCTCCTTGAGCGCCTGAAGGGCCTGGGCGCGGCGAGCCTCCAGGGCGGGGCGCAGTGCCTCATCCATCTCCTTCTGGACCTGCTCAGGAGTCATGGAGGAAGGCGGATTTTCCAGAGGGGGAGCATCGGCCTCGGTGGTGGTCTCTGATGGTGTTTCTGTCCCTTCCGGGGCTTCGGGGATCGGTTTTTTTCCCTTTCCCTGGGGCAAACCCGCCGATCCCTGAAGGAGGGTGCGAATCCCATCGGTGGGGCTGGAGCGACAGGGCTGTTTCTCCGCCGCCTTGCGCTTGTCCAACTCCGCTTGAAGGCGCACCACCTCCCCCTGGGGTTTCCACATTCCCGCCATGAACCCGAGCAACAGGGTCAACGCCGCCACCAACCAGGTCTTCATGAATCGCCTTTCCCGCGCCGCCCGGCGCCGTTGCCTCGCCCCCCTGGAACGCCGTCGGTACGGCCGCCCCCTTCCCGGTATTTCACTCCCTCCACCACTTTGCCTGCGGCGTCAGGATACCATCCCCGCCCATGGCCGAGCGCTTCTCCCTCCCCGTTCCCCGCGACCTGGGCCTCAGGGCCACCGTGCTTCTTCACGGCTGGTATCAGGTTCCCCCCTTCCACTGGGACGAGGAGGACTGGGCCCTGTTCCGCGCCGAGCGCCTCCTTCCCGGGCGTCCTGTTCGCCTGGTCAAGGCCACCCAAAGGCGGGGCCCGGGAAAGCCCCTGGAGGGAGAGATCCTGGGAGAGGGAGTCACCGCGCCGGAGGTCGCCGCCGCGAGAACCCTGCTCATCACCTGCTTGGGAGTGGACCAGGATCTGGGAGATTTTCCCGACCGGGCCCGCCTCCAACCCTTTCTGCGGGGAGTGGCCGAAATGGGGGCGGGAAGGTGGATGCGGGGGGCCACTCTCCTGGAGGACGTCTGCAAGGGGATTTCTGGCACCAACATCGCCTGGAACCAAGCGGTGAAGGCCCTGCGAACGATGGCCACCTTGGGGGAGGCGGTCTCCTTGCCAGATGGCTCCCCTCTCCACGCCTGGCCCGATCCCCAACGGCTGGAGGAGGCGGGAGCTCCGTTTCTGCGGGGAAAAGCCCGGCTGGGGTACCGAGCCGAATCCATCCTCGCCGCAGTTCGGGGGACTCGGGACGGTTCCCTGAATCTGGACGCGTTGGACGCCCAAGCCCGAAAAGGCATGGACCCCTCCCTCCTTCGCCAATCCCTCCTGGCCATCCGGGGAGTCGGCCCCGCCACTGCGGCCTACCTGATGACCATGCGGGGGTACGCCGGCACCGTCAGCGTCGATTCCACCACCTTTTCCTTCACCGCCACCGCACACTTTGCGGGCCGCCGCGCCTCGGTTCAGGAAATCCAGGCCCTCTACGCTCCCATGGGGGAGCACGCGGGACGGGCCTGTTGGCTGGAATACTGGCTGAACCACGCCAAGGACTCTCCCCTGCGCCGGGTCCCCTGCCCCGATGCCGCTCACCACGGATGGAAATTATTCAATGATGGCAAATACTTCGAGGCCCACGAATCCTGGGAGGAGGTATGGAGGGCGTTGGGAGGCCCCCCCAGGGATTATTATCACTCCTTGATCCACCTTGCCGTAGCGGCAGCCCACGCCCGCAAGGGGAACGCCTACGGAGCGCAGAACCAGGTTCGCAAGGCCCACGCCCGCCTCCGGGCCTGTGGCAGTCTGAAAGGTCCCGTCCCTGTCTCCGCCATTGCCGCTGCCCTGGCCGACATGGGCCCCGTCTTGGACGCTCTTTCTAACGACGAACCATTCTTGGGCTCCCTTCCCACCCTTCCCGACTTGATTCCCGATGCGGGGAGACCCTGAACCTGCGAGAATCCCTGCCCATGCGATCCCTCTCCTTCCTCCTCTCCGTTCTGCTGCTTCTCGCTGCCTGCGGAGGACTTCCCACCTCCGGCGAGGTTCTCCTAGAGCCGGATGACTCCCGCACCGGCACCGAAGGCGGCGATGGCCCCCGAGGGGTGGCCCGGATCGAGTTCCGCTTCCAGGCCCGGGTGACCGAAGCGGTGGCGGTGGAAGTGACCTATCCTGCCAACACCCTGGGTACCCTGGACGGCTCGGGAGTCCCTTATCCGGCGGTGGTCCTGATTCAAGGAGGCGCGGTAGAAGTCAAGCGATATCAATGGCTTGCCACCCATCTCGCCAGCCGGGGCTATGTGGTTGTTGCTCCTCATCACGCAGCCGATCTGGCCATCCTGGAGAGGGACAACGCGGCCCTGGCGCTTGGGAAGGTGCGAGGCTGGGCTGGAGAGGTGGGCAACCTGCTGTCGGGGGCGTTGGATCCCCTGGCGCCGGTGGCCATCGCCGGTCATTCCCTGGGAGGGGTGGTGTCGGCCATGAACTGGGTGGAAGGGGAGGAGGACTATGCCGCCCTGGCCCTGTTCGCCTCCTACGCAGCCGCCGGAACCGATGTGGAAGCCAGGGAGGGCACCCCGGTCCTATCCCTGGTGGGGAGCGAGGATGGGAAGGCCCTTCCCGACGAAGTGGAGTCCGAGTTCCAGCGCTTCGCCGATCCCGCCTGGTTTGGAGTGGTGGAGGGCATGAACCACTATGGTTGGACCGACGATCCCACCGCATTGGAGCTTTCCGGGGATGGCGCCGCCTCTCGCCCGGTTGAGGAGGTCCGCATCGAGGTCTTGAATGTCCTAGACGCCTTTTTGGACAGCGCACTGCGAGGAACCTGGAAGTTTGACGCCTGGCTGTCCACCGCCGACCTGGGCGGGGTGGAGATGTCTCCATGACCTTCTTCACGAAGCTTCAGCGCCGGGGATTTCCATTCTTTTTCCGGGTTTGGACGACTCGGTTTCTGGGCCCGGCCGTGCTCCTTCTGGCCCTCGCACCGACCGCTTCCGCCGACCCCTTGGCCCTGCGGGTGCCGGGATCGGGAGCCCAGGTGGTGGTGGCGGGAGGCTGGCCCCAGGTCTCCGCCGGGTTCTGGTTGAAGAACGAGGTGGGAGTGGCGGTGGATGGGTACCTCAATGGGTCCTCATTAGGCATCGCCGTGGGAACCCGAGGGTCCCTGACTCGGGCAAGGGTGGGGTGGGGAATCGACGGGTTCGTGGCCATGGGGGTCTTCTTTCCCTTGTTGAATCCCGGCTTTGGCCTCTCCTTCACCCCCGCCCTTCACCTGGGGTACCGGGGTGAGAGATTCCGAGCGGTGGTCGGTCTTGCTTCCCCTCTGGCGTTCCGCCTCGCCCCTGGAGAAGAGGCCCGCCTGCCCCTCCTGGTGGAACTCCAACTGGGAGGAAAGCCCGGTCCGGTGTGGATCGGCGCCCAGGTGGGCATGGGGCCGGTGGGGCTTCCCGGCCAGTCTTCCCAGATCTCGCTTCAAGCGGGACTTCTGGTGGCGGTGGATGTGGGGAGGCGGTAGAGCGGAGGGACGGAATCGAGGGGGGTGGGAGATGAATCGAAAGGATAGGGGGCGGTGGCATCCAGTGTGGCGGCGGGGGTCAGGCTTTTTCATGAACACCACCAAGGCTCAGAGACGCCAAGGCGCCGAGGGGACCGATTCACATCCCGACCTTCCTCTTTTTGCCGGGACTCCGAGGATTACACTGAGAGGATCACACAGAATGCGTAGCGAAGCGGGCGAACGGCCGCAGCGCCGAAGC
>CAYRTW010000004.1:40472-48914 GCA_964426935.1 uncultured Rickettsiales bacterium | reverse complement strand
CATAATGATCCAGCACCTCCTCCAGGGTGGCGATGCTGCCGTCGTGCATGTAGGGGGCGGTGACCCCGATGTTTCTCAGGGTGGGAGCCCGGAACCTGCCCATGTCAGCGGCCTCTCCGGTCAGTTCGTAGAGACCGGTGTCGGTGGCCGGGTAGGATCCGTCCCCGCCGATGTTGTACAGGCCGGTGTTGTGAAAATAGAGTTCGTCAAAGGTAGAGCTCTCGGAGCGGGCCGAGTCGCTGAACAGAAAGCCTCCGTGGCAGTGAAAGCATTCGAGGGTCTCGGAAAAGAACAGCCCCATGCCCCGCAAGGCGGCGTCGGACATGGCGCTCCGATCGGTGCCCAACGTGTAGCGATCATAGGGAGAATCGAAGGAGACCAGCCCCCGTTGGAAGGTGGCGATGCCCTTGACCACGTTCCCCAAGGTGATGGGAGACTCCTCCTCTGGAAAGGCAGCGGCAAACAGACCGGGATAGAGGGGATCTTCGGCGAGGCGGGCCAGCATGGCGTCCTCCTGGCCGGTCAGCCCCAACTCCACCGGATGCTCGGAGAACATGGGGAGAAGGGCCTGATCCTCCAGGGTACGGACCACGTCCGACGCCCAGGTATACCCGGAGAACCAGGCGGCGTTGGTCAGCCCCATGGCGGAGCGCCGGGTCTGCTCCCCAGTGGATCCGACCGAAACCGGGCGACCATCGGTGAAGGCCAGTTCCTGACGGTGGCAGGTGGCACAAGCTTGAGTCCCGTTGGCGGAGAGGCGCACATCGTAGAAGAGATATCGCCCCAACTCCTCACCGGCTTCGGTCTGGGGATTGTCCTCGGGGACCACCGGGAGGGGATATCCCTCGGGCAGATTCCATCGGTAGCCCACCGCTTCATCCCCACAGCCCTCGCCGGCAAGGACGGTCCCGAGCAGCAGAAGGGCGGAAACAGGACCCAGGAAGCGACCCATGCTCATTCCCCCCGAAAGAGGGACTGACCCCCCGGTTCCTCACTGCCAAAGGGCAGACCCAGGCTGGAGAACAGGGGAGCACAATCGGCGTCCGCCGGATCCGACATGCAGCCGGTCATGGTGTCGGCCATGTTGGCGTCCAGATCGGAAGTGGCCAACAGACCGGAGAGGTCCACGGCGATGGAGTCGCTGAGGGGATCGATTCCGTTCAGGACGATCTCTGCTCGGTTGGGCTCGGTACAGTCGATGACGTTGCCATCGGGATCCGTGGAGCAGCCGGTGCTTCCCAGGTGGAACACCCATCCCTCCGGCTGCCCGGTGGTGGTCCCCTCCAGACGGAAGAATTTGTGGCCTCCCTGCCAACTCCAAAACATGGCGGACAGGTTCAGAGGGGAGGGAGAGGTCGCCGAGTCCTGATGATTGAGAGAGAAGGGTACTCCCAGGAGAAAGCGGACCCCCTGGTACTCTCCGGAGGGGGCGACGCCTGTCACTTCGGCGTGGGTTTCCGATGTGCCGTTGGAGCAGGAGGAGGAACCGTCCTCGAAGTCCAACAAGGCCACGTCCTCCACCTGCCAGACGCCGTCCTGATCGAGTTCCATAGGCACCTCCTCCCCATCCGCCGCAAGAAGGGTGATGCCATGGATGAACAAGCGGAAGTCGGAGGGAAGGAAGGAGGAGGAGGTCACCCCCAGGCCAGGATAGGACTGGCCACAGGCAAAATCCTCTTCCCCCACCGCGCCGCGAAAGTGGAGGGTGATGGGGATGTCCTGGGAAGCACTGTCATCGTCATCCCCCGAATCGGTGGGGGAGCAGGCGGGGAAGGCCAGGGTGAAGAGCAAGGAGGTGAAGAGGAGAGAAGGTCGCATGGGACTCCCGACGTGTGGGGGCACCGCCCCGAGGCTGGCGAAAGGATGCTCCCCCGGCGAACAGAATCAAGTCCCGTAAGCGTAGGATGGGCGAAAATCGGCTCAGGAAGCCCCTCACGAATCGACCCCAGGAGGGAGAACCCAGGAGAAGCTATCGGGAGACTCGAAGCGCGGTTCCCGAGGGGACGCCCTGGCGCTCCTCAGTGGTTCCATCGGGCCAGGTGATGAGGAGATCTCCCTGGGGGGCGCCTCCCAGCCCAAGATAGAGTTCGGGGGCGGAAGAAGATGCCATGGAGGAGGGAAGCATCCAGGTGGTGCGAACCTCCCCGTTCACGGCCACCTCCACCCGGCTGCCGATTCCCTCGGCGTTTCCCGGGCCGGCATCCAGGCTCAAGGTGATGCCGGGCTCACACCCACCCCCCGTCCTCCAGGTCTTCAGCCAATGCTTGCCGGCGGTCACCAGATCCGGCTTCCCATCCCGATCCAGGTCCCCCACCACCACCGCCCGACCTCGGTCCGGGTCACCAAACACCTCGCTGCTCAAGGGGGTAAACCCCTCCTTCCCTCCCAGGAACATCACGTCTTCCTGCTCATCCCCATCCACATAGGACGGGTCCACCAGCGCCACCAGATCGGCGTTGTCCCCCAGACGGCCGAAGACCAGCACCAGATCGGGCTCCCGATCCTGGTTCACGTCCAGAAACTGAGTGCCCCACGAGGTCATGCTCCTTTCCGTGGCGGGGACGTCGGCACCCAAGGCCAGGGTGGCATCGACAAACTGCCCGTTCCCTGCCCCCACAAGCAGGTTCGGCCCCCCCACGTCGCTGATGTACACATCCGCCCTGCCGTCCCCATTGGCATCTCCCACCGCCGCCCCCATGGACAGGATGGCCAGTTCGCAGCCGCAGGACTCGTCCCGGGTGAATCCGGCGTGGCCGTCGTTGCGAAGAAGGAAGTTGGGCAGGACGAAGGGGCCTCCGTCGTTGACCAGATAAACGTCCAGGTCCCCATCCTCGTCCACGTCCATCCAGGCCCCCTGAAAGGTCAGGGCGGGGCGAACCTCCTCAGGGAGTCTGTCGGTGGCATCGAAGAATTCTCCTGTGGATTCCTGAAGATAGAAACGATTTCCGTCTCCGTGCTGCTCACCGGCTACTACGGCAGCTCCGTCCATGTTGCTTACTGCCATGCCCAGGAACAGGTCGAGACGCCCGTCTCCATCGGCATCCGCGAAGCTGGCGGTGTAGGTGGCCCCCTCGCTGTCCGGCAAGGCATGGGAGGTGAACGCCCCGGTGCCGTCGTTGAACATAAGAAGGTCGAGTTCCCCCAGCCAGCGCCCCAGGAAGGCGTCCAGGTCCCCATCCCCGTCCAGATCGGCCAGGGCGGTGGACTGGGCCCAGGGGAGGGGACCGCCATCCAAGGTGATGGTGTCATCGGGGAAGAGGTTTCCCTGCCCATCATTGCGAAAACCAAGGGAGCCTCCCGCATAGGCGAACAACAGATCCAGGTCCGAATCTCCGTCCAGATCCCCGAGTCCCAGCCCCGGCTGACTGCCTTGGGTGGTGTGCTCTTGGGGCAGATCGTCTTCCCCCCAGGAGGCGGTAAGGGTCAGGGTGGGGGGAGGGCACTGCTCCTCGGCGGTAGAGTCCCCGTCTTCCTCCCCGTCCTCCACACAGCCCGCCCCTTGGACCAGCACCAGGGCCGGTAGCAAGTAGAGGGGGGAAGCGGGGCAACGCAGCATGGGTTCATCGTAGAGAAAACCGCGAAGTTCTCTATGTGATTCAGAAAATTTGTTTCATGGGGTAGCGAATCGCCCCCTGACGAGGCATCATCCCGCGCCTTCGCGCCCCGTGTCGGCTGGGGGGTCGTACCGCCTCGACCCGACCGAACCACCGAGAGGCGCCAGGAGGAGGGCCTGTGATTCGATCTGCGTTCTCTCGCTTCGTTGCCCCGTTGACGGTGGCATCCTCTCTTTGCCTCATCCCCGGAACTGCGTTCGCATCGGGGAACCCCAGCGGCATGAAGCCCCGCAGCGTGATCCTGCAAGCCTATGCGGGTGGTCACCTGTTCCTGAACGCGGGGGAGGGGTTCAACCACAGCGGGGTGCTGGGAGGTCGGTTCGGCTTCAACATCACCCGAAACTTCGGGCTTGAGTTGGGCATGGGCTATGTCCAGACCACCACCAACGTCCCCACCGACCTGGGCGGCGACAAGGTGACCCACCTCATCAATCCCCGGCTGGACTTCAACATCTACTTCACCCGTGCCCGGGTGGTTCCCTATTTCCAGGTGGGAATCGGCGTCAAGCACTTCAGCATCCGGAATCGGGTGGCGGAGGACAACGCCCTCCCCAACGACGATGCCCCCGTGGATGTGCTCCCCCAGCCCAAGAATCCCGATACCGACCTGGAGCTGGACGCCGCCTTGGGAGCCCGCATCCTCATCACTTCCCGATTCGGGGTAGACCTGAACGCCCGGTACCTGATGAGCTTCGGATTCGGTGAGGTCTTCGAGAGTACCGACGGCACCGTGGCCTACGGGGACCGCTTCGACAACATGGAATTGACCTTCGGCATCTTCGGCATGTTGGGGGGACCCCCCGATGATCGGGATCGGGACGGCATCCTGGACAACGACGACGAGTGCCCCGACGATCCCGAGGACAAGGACGACTTTGAGGACGCCAACGGCTGCCCCGATCCCGACAACGACAAGGACGGGATTCTGGACATTGATGATGAGTGCCCCCTGAAGCCCGAGGACAAGGACAGCTTCCAGGATGGAGACGGCTGCCCCGATCCCGACAACGACAAGGACGGCATCCTCGACACCGACGACAGTTGTCCCAACGATCCCGAGGACAAAGACGACTTTGAGGATTCGGATGGTTGCCCCGATCCCGACAACGACAAGGACGGCGTCCTGGACGGAGTTGACAAGTGCGTGAACGTGCCCGAGACCCGCAACGGCTACCAGGATCAGGATGGCTGCCCCGACGAACTGCCCAAGGAAGTGGAGAGGTTCACCGGCATCATCAAGGGCATCAACTTCGAGTGGGACAGCGATGTCCTGACTCGCAGCTCCTTCCCCATCCTCAACGAGGCGGGCACCATCCTCAAGAAGTTCGTGGAAGTGCGGGTGGAGATTCAAGGCCACGCATCTCAGGAAGGGGATGACGCCCACAACCTCGATCTGTCCCAGCGGCGGGCTGAATCGGTGCGGCGCTACCTGGTCAACCAGGGCATCACCGATGATCGCCTCACTGCTGTGGGCTTCGGCGAGACCAAGCCCATATTCCCCGACACCGACGCCGAAAGGCCCAAAAACCGGCGGGTGGAGTTCCACGTCATCACTGGGGGTGCCAGCGTCAAGGGCGACGAGTCCCGCTAGCCCCGATGGGACGAGGAGGATGGGGGGCTCTCTGCTCCTCCTCCTCGCCCTCTCCTCCCGCCTGCTCTACCATGGCCCCTCGCCCTTCCTGGGGATGACCCCTTCCCCTTTGACGCGATGAGGCTGCCATGGCTTCCCACCTCCCCTGGCTCCCCTTTTTATTGATCGCCAGCGCTTTTCTGGCCTCCCCCCGGGTCCTGGCCAACGGTCAGACCACCCATCTGTGGATCACCGAAGCGGCTCTGGAGTCGCTGCCTCAGGGGGAGCTTCGCGATTTCATTGAAGCTCCTGAGCTTCGCCCCATGCTCCGAAACGGAACGATGTTTCCGGATGGGGGCTATCCCTTGGGCAACGGCTACGCCGAAATCGCCCATTGGGAGCCCTTCCAAGGGGCCTACCTGGAGTGGATTCGGGCTCGCTACTCCCCTCCCTTCACAGGCGAGGGGGCTCAGCACATCGCCTTCCTGCTGGGGATGGCCTCCCATGGCATGGCCGACCAATTCTTCGACTCGCTCTACATGGAGAGATGCCGCGTCTACGACGGCTACAGCAACGACTGGGATCCCTCCTTGGACACCGCCTCGGACGTGGTGATGGCGGGACTGACCGGCGCCCAGGAAGTCCCAGAAACCTGGGTCCCCTGGGACACCCTGGTGGAGTTGTACTGGGATTCCGCAGGGTTTGAGGTGACCGCCGACACCCTGGAAAACGGCCAGACCCTCCTGCAACTGGCGGTGACCTGGGTGGGAATGGCGGGAGCAGATCCCGACACCGTTGCCGAGTATCAGAAACCCTACCCCTGGGCGGGATACCACCTCCTGGACAAGACCGTTCCCGGCAGCCCTCCCACCGAGGCCACGGTCATCGCCCTCTACTGGCAGGAGCTGTGGGACCGGTTGAACGGTGAAGACCCCTGGGATCCCCCCCTCATCGCCACCGTCCCCGCCTCAGGAAGCTACCTCCACCCCCGGGATCACACCTCCATCGAGTCCTGGGTGACGGTGGTGTTCGCTCGGGGGATGGAAAGCAGCACCATCGAATCGGCTGCGTTCGAGGTCAAGGATGAGAACGACGCCCTTCATCCCGTCTCCATCCACCTCTTCTACGGACAGTCCTCCCACGTCGTTCACCTGAAACCCGAGGAGGACTGGGGAGAGGATCGCACCTACACCGTCACCGTCCATCCTGGCCCCACCTCCATTGACGGGCAGGGGCTCAGCCAGCCCTGGTCCTTCTCCTTCTCCACTGGAGAAAAACCCGAGGAAGTGGAGGGCGACGACGACAGCAGTGAGAACCCTGGGGAAGATGAGCAAGGCGACAGCCCCCACGGCTGCTCGCAAGGGCGGGAGGAAGGAATTCCCCCCGGTGGCCTGGGGATTCTGGTGGCCGCCGGGTTGAGCTGGAGAGCACGGCGAAAGAGAGAGTCTCCCGTCAGCCCTTGATGCGCCCCACTCCCAGCCTCTCGGCGTGCCTTCCCAAGGCCAGGAGGTCAGCTCGACGGTGGGGGCGACGGTCCCAGGAGGAGGGAAGCAGCCCCCGATCAAAGAGGCGAGCCAGCTCGGGCTGGGAGAAGGCCTCCCCATCGCATTGGGCCTCCGCTTCATCCATGGTCAGCTCGATGAAGGGGGTGGCCGGCGCCGGGAAGGCCTTTCCTTGGGCGAGGCGCTCGGCGTCGATGAGCTCCGACAGATCAGTGGCGGCGGAGACCCGGGTATTCAGGGGAGAAATCCCAAACATTCCCTCAACATGGCGAATCCAAGAGGCGTGATTCCGCACTTCGGAGGAGACATGTCCCTCCTTCACGTAGGGACCGGCGACCACGGTGGGGACCCGGAATCCCAACTGATCAAAGCCCTGATCGGCCAGATCGTCCTCGGTGGTGGGGGGCGGTACGTGATCGAAAAATCCTCCGTGCTCATCGGAGGTGACGATGAACAGGGAACGGTTCCACTGAGAAGACTGGCCCAGAGCCTGAAAGACGGTGCCCAGGAACATCTGGCCCAGGCCGATGTGGTGGGGAGGGTGATCGTCGTTGTAGCCAAATCCGGGATCCACCCAACACACCTGGGGGAGGGTGCCGGCTGCCGCATCGGCGAAGTACTGGTCCAGGGGCTTCAGGTTCTCGGTCTTCCCCGCAAAGGCGAACAAGGCCAGGAAGGGGAGATCGGTGTAGTAGTAGGTCCAGGAGGTTCCCGCTTCGGTCAGTTGTTCCCAGATGGTCTTGCAGGTGAAGCCGAAGGTGCCATCCTCGTTGTCGGGCAGCTCGTTTCCAGTCATCCCCTGGGACTGGCCCGAATGGCCGAACAGACGGTTTGGCCAGGTGGGTCCCATCACCGATGCAAACCAGCGCTGGCAAAGAGAAAAGTGGTCGGCCAGGGCGTAGTAGACCGGCAATTGCTTCCGGTCATGGTAGCCCATCACCTTTCGCCCCTCGTCCGGGCCCACGTCGTCCTCATGCTCGGTGACAAACCCGTCGTTGGCTCCCTCGTTCCACTGGCGATGGGAGCCATTCCAGGAATGGGGAGGATCCTCCACGCAGTGATCGGAAAGGAAGAAGGGGTGAACTTCCTCCCCAGCCCCGTTTCGGTTGAACATCTCCTTGGAGAGGCCATCCACGTCTTTGCGCCCTTCCTCCAGCGAAAGGGACCCGAAATAGTGGTCGAAGGTGCGGTTTTCCATCATCACCAGGACCACCGTGTCGATGACCCCCGGCCCCTGAGGAGAGGTGTCGTCGTCAGAGGGGGAGGAATCGTCGTCGGGGGTGGCGTCGTCATCCCCCATGGCACTGGGGTCGGGATCGCACCCCAGGGGAAGCAGGCTGGTTCCCGCCAGGGCGGCCAACCCCTTGAGGGCGGTGCGGCGGGGCAGGGACGAGGGAAGGGGAGAAGGGGGAGGAGGCTTGGGACCCATGGCCGGCAGTTTGCCCCCCTATTCAGCTAGTTTCAAACGGCGGTTGTGCCGGAAAGGCCCTGACACTACATTCGCCCCAGATTTCATACGAAAGACACCCTATCGTTGCTGAACGGAGGGCCCCCTGTCCCCCCATTGCTCCCCTCTGGAACCTTCCCGTCCTGGAGATCCCATGCGTTTCCTGGCCTCCCTGCTCCTTCTCCCCCTGTGCCTGGCTACCCTTTCCGCCTGTGAAGTGACCGCTGAAGACGACGACAGCGCTCCCGACGACGATGCCTCCCAGGACGATGACACCGCCGTCGATGACGACACCTCCACCGATGACGA
>CAYRTW010000004.1:0-40372 GCA_964426935.1 uncultured Rickettsiales bacterium | reverse complement strand
CGATGACGACACCTCCACCGATGACGATTCCGTCACCGACTACTCGGAAAGCCCCTGCTGGGGAGAGGCCTATGTCACCCAGACCTTTTCCCATGAGACCTATGATTTTGTGGATGTCCCCGGCACCTGTCGGGCGGAAAGCGACCACACCTTTCTCTATGTCGCCGACAACCTCTGGGAGAACGGCATTGGCCAGCCCCTGGTAAACGCCTTCATGGCCGGCTTCGAGGAGTGGACGCCGGAGGGTTCCATCAACTCCCAGCAGGGAATCTGGGCCAACAACACCCAGGTCTTCGGGGAGCCGGAGGAGGGCTACTTCCCGGACGGAAAGGCCAAGATTTTCGTCCTGGACACCGACGGTTATGGAGACGGCTACGTTCCCTCCTGGGTGGACGAGCCGGTGCTTCACATCGACGGCGCGGTGAGGCCCCTGGACGACCCCGCCACCCTATCGGTCACCTCCCACGAATTCTTCCACGTCCTCCATCAGGCCTTCGACCCCAACGAGGAGGTGTGGATGGATGAAAGCCTTGCGGAGGCGGCCATGATCGTGAACGGGTACTACACCGACACCGCCTGGGTGGAGGACTTCATCGACCGCCCCGACGTGTCCTGGGGCCCGGGAAACACCGAGCACGGCGACCTTCATTACGGGGCCGCCCTGCTGTGGGGGACCTTCCTGTGGGAGCAGTGGGGGTCCGACTTCATGAGGGCCCTGGTGGCGGAGGCCAGCAACGGCTTCACCGGCATCGACGACACCCTTACATCCCTTCAGCCTGGAGAAACCTCGGCGATGGCCTACCGAAACTGGATGGTAACCTGCTGGGCAGAGGGGCAGGGGGCAACCGATCCGGCCTTCAGCTTCGCCTTTGCTGAACTTCCCTCGGTGCGAACCACAGAGGGTCCCCAGGGGGGAAGCACGGTGGAGGGGAGCGTCAATGCCTATGGAATCGACTACTTGACCTTTGGCGAGGGCACCCACACCTTGAGGGTGGATTCCGCCGACCCCTCCCTTCTATGGCTGGCGACGGGGATGCTGGTGGGGGATGCCGTAGAGGTCACCTACCCCGAAGGTGGAGAAGAGTTCGTTCTGGACGTATCCAAGGCTTATATTGCGGCGGTGGCGGTGTCCTCAGAAGCCTCCTTGGACTACACGGTTTCCTCTCTGGAGTAAGTCCTCCGCCCCAGTCAGGATGGGCCGGGGACAGGTGGAGCTGGTGTACACTGGCCCCCCCCAATGCGCCTGTTCCCCCGCCCGCAGCCCATTCCCTTCCGACTCATTGCCGTGGCGGCCCTCTTCTACGGAGTGCTCCTCGCCCTGTGGATGGCCCTCCCCGAGAGGCTGCTCACCGACATCAGCCATGATCGAAACGAGGACTGGGACTGGCAGCTCACGTTCTATGAGGTGAGCCGGATCACCCTTCTGAAGTTCCGCCAGATTCCCTTCTGGAACCCCTACACCCAAGGGGGAGTCCCCCTGCTGGCCAACCCCGAGTCCCCCTTCCTCTACCCCGGTTTCCTGTGGGTCCTCCTCTTTGGCACCGGCCCGGGGCTGCGGTTGTGGATGTGGTTTCATCTGGTTCTGGGTGCCTCGGGAGCGGTGGGGCTGGCTGGCAGGGCAGGGATTCGCCCTTGGGTGAGCCTGTTTGCCCCCGTTCCCTGGTTGATGACCGCCTTCATCCCTGGATTCATCGGCTACGGCCACATCATGTTCCTGGCGGTGGGCTGGCTCCCCTGGATGCTCCTTCTCCTGCCCCACGACGGGGGAGTGGAAAGGAAATCCGCGCTGGCAGCCTTGTGCCTCTCGGCCACCTTCTTCATGGGGGGGCACTACATCTACCTCTACGGGATGCTGCTTCTGGGGTTGAATGCCTGGTGGCGATTGCCCTTTCCCCCGCTGACCCGGTGGGTGATGGTGGGGTTTCTGGCCTTGGATGTGGCCCTGACCGGTCACCGAAATCCCCCTTGGAGCGGGGCCTTCCTGACGGCCGCCGGACTGACCTTTCTGGCCTCTCTGGCCTCCGGCGGAAAGACCTTTTGGTCCTCGCTGCGAAGCCGAGGGGCGGATGAGCTGGAAATCCTGCTGCGGGTGGCCATTCCCGCTGCCCTTTTGCCTCTGGTGAAGATTCTTCCCGGCCGGGTCCTCCTGGGAAGAGCGGAGAGGCTCACCGACGTGCCCCTCCCTACGGCGCAGGACCCCTTCACCCTGGATCGCCTCTGGGACGTGTTCCTGGGGATGGGGGCGAGGCCGTCCGGGCACGAGGGAAACGATGTCTACCAATCCTCCCTGCCCCTGGTGCTGGCGGGAGTGGGCCTCCTCCTGGGAGGGGGGCCGGGACGAAGGTTCGGAGCGGGAGCCCTGTTCTTCCTGGGACTGGCCCTGTGCAACAACCTGCCCCTGGACTACGCCTCCCTCCTTCATCGCCTCCCCGGCTTTGACCTGTTCCGGGTGACCGAACGTTATGCGCTGGTCTATTCCCTGTTCATTGGCCTGACCGCCTGCGCCGGCATGGAGGGGATGCTTCGCGTGGCGGAGAGGCCAAAGGTGCTCAGGGGGATGGGAGCCCTGGCTCTGGGGGGATGGCTGCTCTGGCAGAACATCTCCTATGGGAGGCTTCTGTGGAACACCCACCTGTTGGAGATGAGGCCGGGATCTCGACCCTCTCCCTCCATCCCTGCCGTGTTGCCCCCCTTTCGGCAGGTGGAGGGGCTGGAAACCAACTTTGATTCGGTGCGGCGGAATCGGGGCCGCCTCGATTGCTGGACCACCGCCTGGCTGGGGGAAACGTCTCCCGGCCTGGCGGCGGAAGGAAGCCCCGGCTACCGAGGGGAGGTGTTCTTGGAGGGGAGGGGCTCCACCTCTTCCATCCACCTGACTCCCAATCGCATCGAAGCCCAGGTGGAGGCCGAGGAGGAGGGCTGGGTGCGGGTCAACCAGAATGGGTTTCCCGGGTGGTGGGTGGAGATCGACGAGGGACCGCCCGTGGAAGCGTCCGTTCGGGAAGGAACGATTTCAGCAAGGATTCCGAAGGGTTCTCATCATGTGACCCTGTGGTACCACCCCCCTGGACTGGAGGCCGGACTGGCGGGGAGCCTCCTGGGCCTGGCCTGGATAGGGTGGTCGTTGCGACGGCGATAGGAAGGGACGGTATTTTCTTCCGCCGAGCGTGGTACGGTGCCTCCATGTCCATGAGGGGTATCGGGCCCATTCTCCACACCCTGGCGCGCTCAGGGAGCTCGTCCGCTGTGGCTGCGGTACTCCTGGCCTTCCTTTCAGTAGGGGTCAGCCTTTGGCACCACTGGGACTGGCCGGCCACCGTGGACGAGGGGCTCCACCTCAATTACGGACTTCAGATCCTCCAGAAGGGGAGCTTCCACCACTTCGACGAATCCCAGATGCCGGTTTCGGTGCTCAACGCCCTGGCGGTCAGAAACGACGGCTCCCATTTCGCTCCCCCCCTGGAGCTCCCCTACTGGCGCAAGGCCAGGGCTCCGTCGGCGCTGTGGTTGGGCCTCCTGGTGGCGGCGGTAGCCTTGTGGGCGGGGCGCCTCTACGGGCCCCGGGGAGCATGGGTGGCCGGAGCTGCGGCCGCCGTCGAACCCAACCTGTCCGCCCATGGCACCCTCATCACCACCGATGTCCCCTGTGCCGCCGCTTCGATCCTCTGTGCCATGGCCACTTCAGCGACAGCGACTCGCCCCACCCTCCTTCGGGGCGCACTGCTGGGAATCCTCCTGGGAGCCGCCCAGGCCACCAAATATTCGTCGGCCTACCTGATTCCCCTCCTCCTGCTGGGTGTCCTGCTCCAGGTGGGGGCCACCCCAAGCTCCCAAAGGCCCCGGTTCACCGCCCTCCTCCTGGCTGGCCTTCTGGCAGCGGGGACCGCCATCCCCACCCTTCTCGCCTGCTACGGATTCCAAGGTTTTCCGGTGATCCCCTCGGAACAGGCGTGGCGAAGCAACCTGCTTCAGGGGGTGATGCCCCGCCTGGGAGCCCTTCCCCTGCCCATCCCTTGGGACTGGGTGGAGGGGCTGGACTGGGTGAAACAGGCCGATGAGCTGGGACCGGGAGGCTTGTGGGTGGCGGGCCGATGGATGCTGTACGGCACCCCGGAATACTTCCTGGTGGCGGCAGGGCTCAAGGTCCCCTTGGGAATTCTGGGAATGCTTCTCCTGGCCTGGTTTACCGGACCCTTCCGTCCTCTGCGACAGGTCCTGGCCAAGGAAGCTCTTCTATGGGTCCCGTTCTGGGGGCTGGCGCTCCAGATGAGCTTCGCCCTCAACTTCCAGATTGGCCTGCGTTTTCTTCTCCCCGCCTTTCCCTTCGCCCTGGTGTTGCTGGGACGACTGGGGACCCCGTCTCCCTTGGGGAGGGTGAAGTGGATGGCCGCCTGGCTGGGCATCGCGGCGGCAGCGGTGTCGGTGGGACTCTTCCCTGAGAGATGGGTGGGGTACACCAACGGGTGGGTCCCTCGCCTGTCGGCATGGCGGTGGATCGCAGATTCCAACCTGGACTGGGGGCAGGATCGGGATCTTCTCAAGTCCTGGCAGGAGGAGCCCTCCCACGGCAACCTCCCTTTCAACGCCGGAGTGGTTCAGACAGGTCCCCAGATGGTGTCGGTGAATCACCTGGTGGGGCTGGCCACCTCTCCTCGGCGCTATCGAGCCCTGAGGGAATGCGGCAAGGTGGGGGGGGGACTGGGCACCTCCTACCTTCTGTTCGAGACCGACCCCGTTGAGCTTTCCCCCTGTCTCCCCAGCCTGGTCCGAGGTCCGGGCCTGTCTCCCCCGCTGAAGAATCCGCAACCAGGATGGGTCACCGGGCCTGCAGGAGAACAGCGGGGCTTCATCGGGACCCTGGCAGGGGCCCACCACCTGTTGAGCCTCCCCCGACCCCAGCGCTTCCTCATTCATATGGATGGAGGAGAGGTGAGCTTCGGAGACGGGGACCAGGATGTAGAAGGGCAGGTCGTCATGCGCTTGGGACCGGGCTGGCACGAGGTCATCGTGACGCCAAAGAACCCGGAGGATGCCGTTCTGGACTGGTGGATGGATGCCCCGGGGAGGCCGGTGCCGGTGATGAAGGAGGGGATGGAAGCCCCCTCTCCTACTTCCCCGGTTTCCCCGACTTCCCCCTCTCCTCGCTGACGTACCCCAGGGCCCTCAGCCTCTCCAACCTCGCCTGATCATAGGTCGAACCGGCTGGAAGAGACGAGCTGGAGCGCACCGGTCCGGTCCAGATGCGAATGAAGGGGGTACCGGCCGGGGGCCTTGGTGGATCCCCATCCCAGGCAAAGACCTCAGTGGTCTGATCTACCTTGAAGGGAGGGGGAGGAGCCGGCTGTTGATTTCCTCCCGCAAACATGGAGCCCGGCGGCATCCCCGCTTCGCCATGGCGCGCATCGATTTCGATTGCTCCCCCTACTGATCGGCAGAGGAGAACCAGGCGTCGTGATGGCGACGAGGGAGGATTGGAGAAGCGCCAATGCCCTTCCGAATCCATGCTGACCTGCTGATTTCCCAGGGGAGGATCGGACCAGGCAATGCCGATGAGGGACTCTCCCTGAAGCAGAAGATTGGTGGGGGCTTCATCGGACGATGCCATGTCCACCTGGATCAGATAGCGTCCCTCCGAAGACCGTCCCACATAGCGCGCCCCAATCTCTTTGCGGATGAGATCGATGTCCAGTGCGATCCCCGAAGGCTTGTCTGGATCCAAAAGATTGACGGACTCCCCGGGATCGCTTTTCAGATCGTAGGCCAGCACCCCGCCCTCCACCCCCTTCAGGATGTAGGACCGGGTGGCGGTACGAAGGGCCTTGATGGCACCCCCTCCCCGAGGCCATTCCGCCAGAGTGGCCCCCAGCGGCTCCATGGCCTTTCCTTGGAACCAGGGCAGAAAGCTCCGCCCCTGCACCACCATGGGCCTCTTGATCTTCAAAGCGGAGAGGACGGTCGGGGCGATGTCCAGGAGCTCCGCCAGGCCCTCGTAGCGAGATCCCGGAGGGATCACCCCCGGCATTCGCATCACCAAGGGGACCCTCAGGGACTCCCGGTAGAACCCCTCCCCAACACCATACTTGCCGTGCTCTCCCAGTTCCATCCCATTCAGCCCAGCGGCGATGACCAGGGCGCGAGCGCTGTATTCCCTCTCCCGGAGGCGATCCAGCACCATCCCCAATTGGAAGTCCGCTCCAGCGAGGTGGGTGTCATACGCTTTCAGGTTGTATTCCAGTGCTTCGGCGCTAGGACGCCCCTGATCATCCAAGGCAGCGTCCGGCTGGGGAAGGTTGTCAGGGATGCCAAATCGTTGGGCCATGTGGGGCTCCAGCGGGAAGGGGAAGTTGAGATGCTGCAGGGTCAGGAACACGAACCTCGGGACATAAGAGGGGCGATCCAAAAACTCCAAGGCTCCTCGGGTTGCGGTGTAAGCATCGCTTTCCACCGCCAGATGATCGAAGCCCCTGTGCAGATCCCCCAACTCATCCAGTTCGTTGGAGACGGTAAAAGCCGCCGTCTCGTACCCAGAAAAACGAAGGACTTCAGGCAGGGTCAACAAGTCAGGACGCAGGCGCCAGTCCGCCTGGGGGGCCCCGCTCACCACGGGAAAGAGGGAGGTCAGCACCGACAAGAGGCTGGCCTTGGTGGAGGGGGATTGGGACCATGCGTTGGTGAACCAGGCCCCTTCCCGAGCCAGTTCCTCCAGGTTGGGGGTGGTTCGCCTTCCATCCAGCTTCTCCAGGGAGGTCCGTCCCGCCCCGATTCCCGCCACCATGACCACCACAACATCAGGGGGAAGCTCTCCCTCGGCCGGGAGCTTTCCCAACAGGCGCGGCCGGCCCCAGACCGGAAACCCTTCCCACTCCGGCACCTCGGCCACGGCGGGGAGTTCGGGATCGGGCACCACCCGGGTGGAAAACACCAACCGGACTTTCTTCCCGCCCCAGGGATCCAAGGAAACCTGCCGGCTCTGCCATTCCCGGCCCACGGTGGAATAGGGACGAACCGTTCCCGTCCATAGCACCACCGGCTTCCCGTCCCCTTCGTCCACCTGAACGGAAAACTCCACCGATGTGGTCGCCTGATCCCAGTTGCGACGAGAGACTCCATACTCAAAAGAAAGAACGGCGGCGGCGGGCACGGTGACGTTCACAGGAGTGTTGGTCAGGGATTCCCCCACCAGGGCTCTCTCGGTCACCGTCTCCACTCGGGCCCTCCCCACCAAGCCACGGGTGGCCGGATCCCGGGCCAGCAGGTCCAACAGGTCCACCTCGGCCGAGGAGGGGGGGATCATCTCCCCATCGCTCAAAGGACGACACGCGGTCATCGCCAGAACGACCAGGAGCGTCACCAACGAGCCCAGGGGGCAGTGTGAACTTGGCAGCAGTTGCACGCTTTTAGCATACCACTTGCTCCCCCCAAGAAACTCCATCCCCACGAGAGTTGGCAAAATCCTCCCCCCTCCCTTTTCCACAAAGGGGACTCCCTCGGTTGCGCGATCCCCCCGTCGGAGTCAGAGTCTGTCCCAGCCTCGCGTGCCGAAAGAGGTCTTCTTGCCCATGAATCGCCCTCCCGATGACCTTCCCCTGCTGCGCTTCACCCCCTCAGCCCTTGCCCAGGCCTCCTTGCTGGGTGCCGATTTTCAATACGCCAGCCTCAAACTGCGGGTGTATATCAGCGACAAGAACTGTGATGGCTTCCTGTATGGGGTGGCCTTCGACGATCCTCTTCCTGGCGATCACGAAATTCCCCTTCAGGGAGGAGTGACGGCGGTGGTGGATCAGCAAGGGGCCCCCTACCTGTGGGGAAGCGTGGTGGACTTCGTGAAGACCGGAGAGGAGGAGGGGTTCGTGGTCCAGAATCCCAACCAGAGCCTCTATCGGGGCAAGTTCTTCCTTCCGGCGGAGAAGCGCTGACCATGGCCCCCTCTTCGATCCCCGATGTGGAGGCCCTGACCGCCTCCCTGGTGGAAATCGACTCGGTCAGCCACCACTCCACGGGTCAGGTGGCATCTCTCGTCCGAGACGCCCTCGTCTCCCTTGGTGCTTCGGTCCACCTTCAGTCCGTTCCCCGGGGAGAGGTGATGCAGGTCAATGTCCTGGGCAAACTGGGAGAGGGGAGAGGTGGACTTCTGCTGGCGGGTCATCTGGACACCGTTCCCTTTGTGCCTGGACAGAAGGCGGTGAACCGGGCGGTACGAGAGGGAGACGACCTCTTCGGCAGGGGGACCTGCGACATGAAGGGGGGAATTGCCGCCCAACTGGTGGCAGCGGCCCGGGCCTCCTCCCGGGGGAGCCTTGGCAAGCCCGTGTGGTTTGGTTTTACGTTCGAGGAGGAGGTGGGAATGACAGGAGCCAGGATGGCCCGGGACCTTCGGTACCTGGACGCCGAACAGGCCATCGTCGCCGAGCCCACCTGCCTTGTGCCGGTAACCATGCACAAGGGCTACTTCAGCGCTCGCATCCACATGACCGGCAAGGCGGGACATTCCAGTGAGCCGGAATCCGCCCTGTCGGCGGTGGAAGGAGCGGGTCTCCTCCTCTCCCGCCTGTATGGCCTCAGGGATCAACTGCGGGCGGAGGTAGTTCCTTCCTCCCCTCTGCATCCCCCCTACGCCACCCTCAACGTGGGGTGCATTCACGGGGGTACAGCGACCAACGTGGTGGCCGAGGAGTGCTGGCTGACGGTGGAGATCCGGCCCCTTCCCGGCCAGGATCCCTCCCGTCTCTCCCGCCGAGTGCTGGAGGCCATGGAGGAGGTAGAACGGGCCCTTCCTGGCCTGGTCCTCCGTCTGGAGCCCGGCCATGATCTTCCTCCCTTCCACACTCAGGAGGACTCCCCCCTTGCCGCCTGGTTGGAGGAGAACACCGGAACTCCCTGCGGAACAGTCGCCTTCGCCACCGAAGCTCCCCTGTTCAGCGGTCCGGGCACGACAGTGGTGGTGTGCGGGCCCGGCTCCATCTCCCACGCCCATCGCGAAGATGAGAGGGTCTCCATAGAGGCGCTGCACCGGGCGGTGGATCTCTATGAGGGCGCCATCGACGCCTTCTGCCGCTGATTTTTCTGAAGGATCTCCATGACCCAACCCACCTCTGAGACCCTTGGCAACGCCGCCTGGATGGCTCCCGAAGAGCCCTACTACCGCCCTTCGGGAAACGAAGTGACCCTGGTAGAGAACGCCTGGCGCCGGCAGCTCCCGGTGATGCTCAAGGGCCCCACCGGCTGCGGCAAGACCCGCTTCGTGGAACACATGGCCTGGAAGCTGAGGCGGCCCCTCATCACCGTCGCCTGCCACGAAGATCTGACCGCATCGGACCTGGTGGGACGCTACCTGCTTCGCGATGAGGAGACGGTCTGGATCGACGGGCCCCTGGCCACGGCGGTGAAGATGGGGGCCCTGTGCTACCTGGATGAGGTGGTAGAGGCCCGCAAGGACACGGTGGTGGTGATCCATCCCCTCACCGATGATCGCCGAATGCTCCCGGTGGAGAAGAGGGGAGTTCTTCTCCGGGCCCCCAAGGAGTTCATGCTCATCATCTCCTACAACCCCGGTTATCAGAGCGTGGTGAAGGATCTCAAGCAGTCCACACGCCAGCGCTTCGTCACCTTGGAGTTTGACTATCCAGGAGAAGCCCACGAGTCCGAGGTGGTGGCCCACGAAGCGGAGATCGAAGGACCCATCGCCCGCAAGCTGGTGAGGGTGGCGGGCAAGATCCGCAACCTCAAGAGCCACGGCCTGGAGGAAGGGGTCTCCACCCGCCTGCTCATCTACGCCGGCAAGCTCATTGCCTCCGGCGTCCCTCCCCTGGAAGCCTGCCGCGCCGCCCTGGTCCTGCCTTTGACCGATGACGCCGAGTTGCATCGCTCCATGGACGAAGTGGTGCGGGACTTCTTCTGACGGATGTGTCTGAAAATCTATAGTTATTTCATACAGATATATTCATGATGTAATGTCGTGTAACGGTCCTTCCCTGGCAGGTCCGAGGGTCCCCCATCAGGCTTGAAGCCGCCGCCTCCCCTTCCCCCCGAGGCGCGCCGGAGCCTCCATGGCCCCCTCCGAGCCTCTGCTGGAACCCCAGACCCTCCCTCCCTGGAGTTTTTCCCCCGCCGCCCGCCAGGCCGCCGCCCGGAGGGCCTCCACCTCCCCGCCGGCACGACCTCCTGCCGACGCTGCCCTGACGGCGATGGGAAATGGGGTGTTGGGAATCGTCAGCGGAGACAGCCATGTCCTCCACCTGAACGACAAAGGGACCCTGGACACTCCTGTACTCCATGTGTTCCAGGAGTTGGCCGGGCACCTGTTCAATGAGAGGGCCTTGGTGGCCGCCGAGGCCGTCCGGGGAGAGGGGCTGGAGGGAAGCCTGCTGGCCCAGTTGGATAATGCCTGTGCCGTTCTGGACGGAGTTTGTGACGTGGTGGACATCGTGGCCACTGTGGCCAAGGTCCTGGATCTGCTGGCCACCGTCGCCTCGGTGGCTCCCCCTGCCGCCCCCCTGGCCCTGTCCGTGCGACTTCCCCTGGCCACCGTTTCGGCGGTGCTCCCGGTGGTCAGCCTGGCCTTGCGGGCCGCCACCCTGGCCCTGGCTGGAGCCCGCCTGGAGGTGAGCGCCCTCCGCACCGTCTGGGCCCATCTGGTGGGGGACCCCGCCGCCGCCTCGTTGGGAGATGCCCTGGTCAAGGACTTCCTGGACATGCAGATGGCCCTGGTGGAATTTGGATTTGCCGCTGTTTCCGCCAAGGGGGCCTTTGCCACCGCTGGGGCAGCCGGGGGAGCCGGAGCCGCCACGGTTCAGGATGTGGCGACGGCCAGCGCCTCCTCGGTCCAACCGGTGGCAGGAGCCCTGGTTCATTCGGCGGAGGGGGCGGCAAGGGTCAGTCTGCCCCGGGCTGCGGGAACGGTGATCCTGGATGCGGGGAAGAAGATGGCTTCCGACACCCTGAAGGGAATCCCGGGCTCCCTGCGGGGAATGGCCATCAAGGGCGCCATTCGAGGGGCCGAAGCTCTCCATGAAGCCACTCGACTGCCTCCTTCTCCCGCCACCCTCACCGGCCCCGTGGTGGACTTTCTGCAGGCGGAGGCGAGTCGGCCCAGGGCGCTGCCCCCTTCCCTCGCGGCGGTGACCTCCCTGGCCAGGGACTTGGGGACCCCTCTCCCTGTCGAGGGAACGACCGTGGACAAGGTGAGCGCTCTGCGGGATCAGCGGGGATTGATTCGCTCCAGCGATTCCCGCCTCAAACAGGAGGAGGAGGGCTGTGCTGCCCGGGCGAAAACGGAGCTTCAGATGGCGTCTGCCTGGGAGGAGAAGGCCCAGGCCCTGGAGGAGGGAGCCCAAGGCGCGGCGGCCCAGGGGACCGCTGCCCAATCCCTGGGAGTCCACGCCTTGGAGGGAGCCGAAGGAGCCCGCAGCGGAGCTTCTGCGTTGGATGCCGCCGGGAAGGCCACTGCCTCCGTCGGGGCCAAGGCGCAAAACCCTCCTCCCCCCCTTCTCGACCCCGAGTCGGAGAGGATTCCCGATCTGGCCCGGCCAGTGTGGAGGTCGATGGCTGCCCAGGTCAATGGTCTGGTGGGAGGCATTTCCACCCGAATCACCTCCCTGGTCCTGGGAGTGGCCTCAGGAGGGGGAGAGACCTCCACAGCGGCCTCCGTCCTCACCCAGGGGGTTGAGACCGCTGCCAGCCGGGGAGAGGGAATGCAGGAGGAGGGAGTGCAGGCCCTGGCCACGGCCGAACAGGTGCGACAGGAAGCTGCCCGGGCCCGTCAGGAGGCCGCCTGGGCCAGGGAAAGAGCACGAACCGCCGAGGCCGGCGCCTCGGCCCTGGCGGAAAAGCGGCAGGCACTGGAGGAGGAGGACGGGAGGTTGGAGGCCTTGGAGCAGGAGGCCCTGCTCGCCCTGGAGACCCAGGCCCAGGAGGACGAGCAGGCCCTCGACCCCTCTCTTCTGGGAGAGGCCATGGGGGAGGTGGAGGCCCTGGCCGCAGAGATCAGCTCCTCCCTGTGGGAGGGGGCGACAAAGCTGCGGGACTCCGTTCAAGACGCCGTTTCCCAGATGATCGACACCCCCGGCCCGGCTCAGGTGGCGGCCCGAGACCTGTGGAAGGCGGCCGGAGCGATGGTGGAGGTCACCGTCTCCGCCCTGGAGGCGGAAGGGGCCAGGGCCACCGGACTCCCCCTGGAAACCTGGTTTCAGCGCCAGGACGCCGCCCTCGCCCTGGTGGGGGTCGCCGACTCGCTGCGAAGCCTGGAGAAGCAGGGGGAAGAGGCTCTGGCCCACCTGGGGGAGGATGTGCAAAAGGAGTTGTGCCGTTGGTACGACGAGATTCGAGGGGGATCGTCTCCGCCCAAGGAGGCTTCCTCGGCCTCCCTACCCGCCTCGTCGGCAGCGTCTCCAGCTTCGGGAGAGGGAAGCTCTCCTGGAAATCCCCCCGGCTGACCGGGAAGGAGACGCGGTGGATCTCCTTCGGGCTGCTATCATGCGGGGTGCGGGTGGGAAGTACCTCTCTTCCCCATCGCAGCACGGAGGCTCTTGAGCACCCCTCCCAGCAAAGGTGGAAAGGCGACCCGAGTCCTGAAGGGACTGGCCCTGCTTCGACCGGGTCTCCTGGAGGGCCTGCTGTTTGATGGCCGGGGTGAGGCCCTGGCCAACCCCTACGATCAGGCCCGGGCTCTCGCCCAGGTGTCTACCGCCCTGGCAGAGTGGAAGGATCATCTCTCTCCCCCCCTCTTCAAGCGCGTCCGAGACGTGCTTCGTCGCCTCTCTGAAGTGGATTGGCCCACGGCTGCCGCCCTGGCTCCCCGCATCGGTGATGTGGCCAGGGAGGGCCCCGCCCAGGCATTGGGACTGCTGGCGGACACCCTCCTCCATCTGGCTCCCTTGGATGCCTCGGCCTCCCGTCTGTTGGCGGAGAAGCTGCCCACCCTGCTTCTGGCCCTCCCCACACCGGAACGACGAATTCACCTGCTCCTGGCCTTGGATCGGGTGGCCCCCCGATGCCCCGACGTCTCGCTGCTCCTTCTGGAGGAACTACCCGGATTGCTGGAGCAACTGACGGTTCGCTCCCTGCAGCTCTTCCTGGATGAGGCCCTTCGCCGCCTTCCCGACGGCAAGGCCAAGGTGCGCTCCTTCCTGCTCCGGGAGTCCCAGGAGGGGAGGACCCTGTGGGAGGAGTTGCGCTCCGGCCTGCCCCTGTCCCGGGTGGCCCGTACCCTTCAACTCTATGCAGAAGCCCACTGCGGTGGACCGGTGCAGATCCGTTCCATGGATGCCCTGCCCGCCGGGGTGATGCCCCCCGAGGGCGCGGTTTCCCTCACCGATGGAACCCACATCTACCTGGTCCCCTGGATGACCCGATATCCCGATGAGAAGGGCAACTTCCGCCTTTACAAGCTGGCCACCGCCCATGAGGCCGCCCACATGGAGTTCGGAACCTTCACCCTGGCCCTGGAGGAGGTGCGGTGGCCCAAGGACATGGAACTTGCCCCCCTGCGCCGGAGCCCAGGCAGGGGCCTGGCCGCCTATCTGGCCTCCTTCCCCGATGAGCCTTTGGGAGCCAGACTGTTCATGCTGATGGAGGACAGCCGCATCGACCATCGCATACGGGGGCTCTACCCGGGCCTGGGCAGGGAGATGGACGAATTGGCCGCCGAGGAGATAGGCCATCGCCCAGACCCCAGCACCCTCTCCCCTCGCCACCGAGCCCTGGAGATTCTGGCCCGCCTGGTCTGGTTCGATGACGCCGGAATTCCCGAATCGGAGATCCCCCCCTGGATTCGCGCCGCCTGGCTGATGGCCACCACCCTCCGCCGCAGCGAATCGACCGTGGTAGACGCCGCCAACACCGCTGCCCGGGTCTATACCCTGCTCCTCCCCTACCTGCCCGCCGAGGAGGAGGCTCCGGGCCTTCGGAGTTCCCTGACCCTGGAACCTGACGCCGAGGGAGGAGAGGGCCCGCAGGACGAGGACGACCGCTCCTCCTCCTCTGCCAGGGAGAAGACCTTGGAGAAGAGGCGCTTTTCCTCGGCAGAGGGCTCCCTTCCTTATCAGGGGCTCCTCGCCTTCGACCTGGAGGAGGCCCTCCAGGAGGCAGAGGAGGGCCGAGCCCGACGGATCCAGCAGGTGCTGGCAGACAGGGGAATCGATGTGCCCCTCCATGAAGTATTTCGGGTGCTCAACGCCGACCCCGATGTGCCCGATGGAGTGATCGAAAGAGGGCTTCTGGAAAGCCACCGGGACCGTCTGGGACGGCGCAATGATGACTTCTGGGAGAGGGATGTTCCCGGCACCTCCCCAGGAGGCCCCCTTCCTGAGGGCTCCCTCCAAGGAGAGACCGGTTCTCCCCTGCGGGTGTTTCGATACCCCGAATGGGATCGGGCCATCTCCGACTACCGCCCGGGATGGACCACGGTGAGGGAGCGCCAGGCCCAGGCCACCGATCCAACGTTCGTGGGAGAGACTCTCGCCCAGCATCGGGCCCTGGTGGGCAGGATGCGGCGCCAGTTCCAGATGATCCGGGCCATCCAGCGGGGGCAGAGCCGGGGATGGACCGAAGGGGACGATATCGACCTGGATGCGGTCATCTCCGGCATTGCCGAGAGACGGGCCGGCCATCTGCCCGACCAGCGTTACTATTTTCGCCGCCTCAGGCCGGAGAGGGATGTGGCCGTCGCCTTCCTGGTGGATCTGTCGGCCTCCACCAAGGAGGGGGTGGGCCGGTCAGGGCGCACCGTCATCGAAGTCCAAAAACAGGCGCTGATCCTCCTCAGCGAGGCTCTGGACGCCCTGGGGGATCGGTACGCCGTCTTCGGATTCTCCGGAAGGGGGCGCTCCCACGTCACCTTCGACGTGGTGAAGTCCTTTGACGACCACCACCCCGGTACCATCAAGGATCGGATTGGCGGGATGACCCACCAGATGGAGAACCGCGATGGGGCGGCCATTCGCCATGCCACCTGCCTTCTGGCCGCACAGGAAGCGAGGGTGCGTCTGCTGATTCTCCTCTCCGACGGGCGACCCTTGGACTGCGGCTGCGAGCATTACAATGATCGCTACGCTCAGGAAGACACCCGAACGGCCCTCCGAGAAACCATGGCCAGGCACATCCACCCCTTTTGCATCACCGTGGATCGCCGTGGAGAAGACTACCTGGCCGCCATGTACGGGGACGTGCGCTACACCGTGATTGATCGGGTGGAATCCCTCCCCGAGAAGCTGCCTTCCATCTACCGGCGGTTGACCTCCTGAACGCTTTCGTTTCATTTTGAAATGAATCACAACATTTCAGCGTGAAACAATCCAACCGTCATCGCTGCTGAATGGGGAAGCTGGACCCCCCTTTCTCGCTCATCCAGAGCAGTAGAAAAATTTGTTTCCTTGGATTTTCGGTGAGTTACCTCCCCTACCGTGAAGATTCTCCAGGTTGGCACACCCCTTGCTCTATAGGCTGCTGTGCGTGATTGAAAACTTGAGCGTTCCCGGTCCACACGCCACACTCTGGTGATGGCGGCCCCCCCTCCCCCTCTTCCGCCCGTGGACTGGGACGTTTTCGGTCGGTTCGCGGTTCTCCCAGCGAACCGACCCCATTTTCCTGCGAAATCTCAGTTTTGCAGGGTGACAACCAGCGTTCCCGGCTCACACGCCACTCTGTGGTGACGGCGGCCCCCCCTCCCCCTCATCCGCCCGTGAGCTGGGACATTTTGAAAGCGGCGATCCTCCAGGATCGCCGCTTTTTTTTGTTCTGCATGGGAAGGCGTCCCTCAGCAGAAGTTTCGCCCTTCTCGTCTCCTCTCCTCCTTCCCCTATTCCTCCTCTTCCTCCCCCTCCCTGCGCTCCTGTCTCGCCCACGCCTGCATCTGCGGCTGGAGGGAGGTCGCCCATGAAGGGTGGATTCGGGCGAGGATGAACTCCTCGTAAAGGGCGGTCAGCAGAGAGGTGGCCTCTTCAAACAGGTACATCCTCTCGTAGAGGAGGGCCTCGGTCTCTCCCTTCTTGGTGATCTGGGGCACCTTCAGGGAGGCGATGTCCAGCCCTTCCCCTCGCACCGAAAGCACGTATTCCTTCTCCCCAGCCCGCAGCCCCAGGCGCGCCTCTTCGGGAGCCTTCCCCGCCCTGAGGGACGCCCGGGCCTCCTGAGTGGAAGAGGGAGCCCCTCCCTTGAAGGAGGCGGTCTGGGGGTCTTCCCCCCGTCCCCGCATCACCAGGCGGTCATCCATCCAGAAATCCACGGTTCCGAAGGCGGCCAGCTCAATCCTTCCGAAGCTCTGATCGGCCCGGTACCAGATCCAGGCCAGGAACTCCCGACCCAGGAACCGGTTGGCGGGATGTTCGTCGGGGGCAAGGTCGAACCCATCTCCCTCTTCCCCCTGCTCCTCGTCCGAAAAAGGGGATTCAGGATCGTCGATATAGCCGAAATTACTCATGAAACAGCCTGTTCAGAGGTCATCAATGGATGAAAACAACACGGAGACCGAGGCGGCATCAAAAGCGGCGAGGCGATCCTCCCCCTCCTGCGCCTGAAGGAGGCCCAACCGCACCGGGCCCAGGGGACGGAGATGCACCTGGAAGGTGCGGGAGAACAGCTTGCGGAAGGTGTCGTTGACCTTCCCGGACAGGGAGAAGAACAGCAACTCGTTTCGGGACAGATCCCACATCACCTCCACCGCCGACACGGTGGGCAGGTGTCGAGGGAGGAGGGACAACTCCAGGCGATCCCGCAGCTCCCTTTTGACCGGGGCGGGGATCTTCTCCCTCCCGGTGCTGGCCATCCATTTCTGGCACTCGTTGTCCAGAAGGGCTCGGAACAGGCGGGAGGGCAGCCTCTTGATGTCGCTGCGGAGGGCAAAGGTGAAATACTGGGAGTAGAAGACTTTGTCGGGGGTGAAGTCGATGTCGGTGAGGTTGTGGACCGACACCCAGCCGAAGGTCTCCCCCTTCTTGGCAGCGGAGAGGGGTTCCTGGAAGGCGAACTCCCGGAGGCGGACCAGGCAGGCCTCCCGGAAGCCCTCTCCTTCCTGGTGGAGAACCTGGTAACGGCGGCAGGTGAAGGAGCCGGAAAGAAGTCCCATGATTCCCCTATTGGGCCCCGGTCACCACCGCTCCTGGCCAGGAAGGCATCCCTCCCTCCAGCAGGATGACCGGAGAAAAGCCTAGATTTTTCAGGAAGTTGGCAGATCCTATCCCTCGACCGTCCCCGGAATCGATAAGCACCAGCACCGCGTCCCTTCGCAATTCACGATGGCGCTTGTCCACTTCGGCGGAAGGAAGGGACAGGGCACCGTAGACATGGCCGTCGGTAAAGGCCGAGGAAGGACGGAGATCCACGAGCTGAATGGGAATCTGGCCGCCGGAAAGGGCCTGGAGCAGTTCCGCCCCTCCCACCGTGTTCCGCCCCTCAAAGGGATGGGGAATTGAGACCGGCCCCGAGTTTCCTGAAGCCGCCGGCCCCGGAACAGGAGCCACCCCGGGACGCTGGAAGACCGCCAGCACGCTGTTATCCGGGAGGGGAACCACCGACTGAAGAGACCAGCCCGTCGCCCCCAGGACACTCAATCGGGTTTCCAACTGGGTGGCAGACAGGAACTCGGCGGGACCAACCACCGGTCTCTTCACCAGCAGATCGATCTTTTCCACCCGGTATTCCCATCGTTGGGCCTCCCCGGCCTCCACTCCCTGTCCCCCCCACAAGAGGACCGCCAGTGTCAGGAGGGGAACCACCCAGCTCCCCCTCGTCAGGGACGCGCGAAGGGGGGCACTCAAGGCGAAGCGAGGGCGCATCGGACCTCAGCAGGGCGGACACGAACCCGCCGACGAGAGAACGTTGCCAAAGGGGAAGGTCGCCCACTATAGTTTCGCGGTTCCCGGGTGTCAAAGCAGCTCCCCCGCCGGGGGAGGTCCGGGTTCGGTCCTCTCGCCGTCTGCGATGCGGGCTGGAAAGTCCGTCGGAGTGCGTTCCCTTGGCCCGTAAGGTCGTCACACCTCTGTTCGAGATCATCAAGGATGGGCGCACCCTCCAGACCTTCCCCTTGAAGGTTCGCACCATCGTGGTGGGAGCATCGGAGAAGGCCCAGGTTCGCCTGCGCCTTCCTGGGGTGGTCCCCGAGCACATGGTTCTCCAGGTGGTGGAGGACCGGTGGGTGGAAGCGGTCAACCTGGCCGCCGACCCTGAGCTTCTCCACAACGGCACGCCATTCGGCAAGGTCCGCCTTCATCCTGGCTCCCAGATTTCCCTGGCGGGGCTGGTCCTTCGCCTGGTGTACCGAGAGGAAATCGTTCCTGACGGCGCGTCTCCCCCCACGGGCACCTTTGCGGCGGCGCCTTCTCCCGCCGGGCCTCCTCCCCTGTCCCCTCAGACAGGGACTTCCCCGGCACCGCCTCGTCCCCCCTCCATGGTGGCCCACCCCGGCACCCAGCCCCCTCTGCCCGGTCCCACGGCTTCGGCTCCCCCTCGTCCGGCAGCTGCCACGCCCCCTCCGTTCCGGGCCCCCGCACCGCCTCCCGCCGTTCCCGTCCCCCGGGCCCCCGCTCCCCCACCTGCCCCACCCTCTCAGGGCCCGCCCCCCTTTGCCTCCTCCTCGGTGCTCCAGCCCCTTGCTTCTCCCCGGCCTGCAGGCCCTCCGTCTCCCCTTCCCCCGCCGGGGGCCGCCCGTCCGGTTCCTCCATCCCCTGTTCTCCCGCCGGCCGCCGCCCGCCCTCCGGTTTCTGCTCCACCCTCTGCTCCGGCGCCAGCCCCTCTTCGAGCCACCCCCTCTGCTCCCCCTCCGCCCGGTCCAGTCGCTTCTCCGCCCCCTCGCCCCTCTCCATCGGCGATGCCCATCCTCCTCATCGCCCCTCCCGGGGTGGGCTCGCCTCGCCGGGTTCCCCTTCAGCCGGGGCAGTTCATCATCGGCCAGAAGGATTGCCAGATTGTCCTTCGCTTCCCGGGCATTGCTCTTCGTCATGCCGCACTGCGGGTGTCTGGGGATGGACAGGTCACCCTCCTTGATCTTCACTCCGGTGAACCCACCCTGCTCCAGGGTTCCCCCATCGACACTGCGGCTTTCCTTCCTGGCCAGGAATTGCGGGTGGGAAACGTCCGATTCGGCTTGGAGGCTCCCCCCTCCCTGGGGGCGGGCCAGCAGGCCCATGCGCCCCAGGCTCCTCTCCCCCCGGTGGCATCGCCTCCGCCAACCCCTCGCGCCGCCCCCGCTCCCTCCCTGTCTACGGCTGCGGCTCCCCCGCCGCCAGCCCCCCGCGCCGCCCCCGCTCCTTCCCTGTCTACGGCTGCGGCTCCCCCGCCGCCAGCCCCCCGCGCCGCCCCCGCTCCTTCCCTGTCTCGGAGCCCTGTTCCCCCACCACCCATCGCCAGCGCCCCCTCGCGCATCCGGGTCAACCGCCCCGAGGGGCAGGACGAAACGGAAAGCACCGCCTCCATTGTTCGGCGCATGGGGACCCTGCCGGAATTCGAGGCCTACGTTGCTCCCAAGAAGAACCGCACTGGAGCCTTCGTCGCCCTCGCCGCTGCCCTGATCCTGGGAGTAGGGGTAGTGTATGCCTCCCGCCTCACCGGTTCGGGGGGAGAAACCGCTTTGGAGGCGGCCCGAAACGGGGGATTCTACCAGAAGGACATCGCTGCCTCCCAGGCGGGGGGCTCCACCGAAGGAGCGGTCAAGGTCGGGGCCGGCTCGGGCGCCTCCCTGGACTCCATTCACGTCCCCTCCTCAGGCTCTTCGGATTCCACCTCGGGGGGATCGGGCTCCGCCTCCTCGGGGATCGGGCGCGCCGGCGGTTCTTCGGATGTCTTTGCTCCCACCCCGGATCGCATCTCCCTGGGGCGCACCCCGCCGGGAACCCGAAATCAGGAGCTGGACTTCACCAATCTGGCCACCTCCTCCCGGGCCGTGCGGCGGCCCCCGGTGGAACCCATTCTCGGCCCTGGAGAGGCTCGGGGCCTGCCCAGCGGCTCCTCGGTGATGTACGAGTTGAACATGGACAAAGAGGATTCCGCCCCCGACAGTCAAAGTTCCGGTGGGGGTTACGTGGACATGAACAAGGTGGAAAAGGCCCTCAACCGGAACAACGGCTCTTTCCGGGCCTGCTACCTCAAGGAGCAGCAGGTCAAACCCGATCTGGGGGGCTCCATGAACTTCAGCATCAACCTGGGAACCGACGGTCACATCACCTCCGCCAAACTGGAAGAGGGCTCCACCCTGACCGACGAAAAGGTCCGCTCCTGCATCCAACAGAGACTGAGGGCCCTTTCCCTCCCCGCTGCCGAGGGCAAGTCGGTCACCTTCAGCTACCCCCTCCTGTTTTCTCCCCCCTGATCCTCCTCCCCGTCCCTTCCCCTCACCCCTGTCGATTCCCCTCCACCAGGAAGGGCTCCACGTCGGAATGGTCGTGCTGTCCCTCCGCCCAGGCAACGCAGATCATCAAGGATTCCGAACGGTTGACCAGGGCGTGGGCGATCCCTTTGGGGACGTAGATCGCCCGAGGACGGCTCTCCCCCATGGGAATCTCCTCCCTCTCTCCGCTGGCCGGATCCACCACCACCACTTCTCCTTCGCCCACCACCACGGTGAACCACTCCCCCATGAGGCGATGGAGATGATTCCCCCGGGACTGTCCGGGCAGGGCCGCCACCACATACACCTCGCCAAAGGGGGTCCCCGGGGCCAGATCGGAGGCGGTCACTCCCTTGTGGAGCCATCCCCGAGCATCCTCGTGCCTCCTCTTCTCCACCACCTTCACCCCCTTCATCCTTGACCTCCCGTGCCCTCTCCTTCGGTGCTCCTGAGCCACTGAAGGGTTCGACTCAGTCCCTCATGAAGATCAATTTCTGGAACATACCCTAGTAATTCCCTACATTTACCAGGATCTCCAAAAAACCGCCACGTCTCCCCCCGCCGATGGGGGAGAGAGCCCACCTTCACCAGGGACGGGTCGGCTCCGGCCATGCGGTAGATCATTCTGGCCACCTCCACCACCGGCATCTCTACCCCTGAACACACGTTGATCACCTCCCCCTCCAGGTGGGGCAGGGACCCGGCGGCCACCAGCCCCCGCACCAGGTCGGGGGCATAGTTCCATTCGCGAGTCTGCTCCCCGGAGGTCATGGGAAAGGGAAGGCCCTGAAGGGCCCCTCTCATGGCCTGAGAGATGAAGCGAGAGGGGGCCTGCCCGGGACCGTAGCTCAAGAAAGGACGCAGGCAAACCGCAGGAAAATCCATGCATCGGGCCAGCATCCTGCACAGGAGGGTGCCGTAGGCCTTGCCCGCCGAGTAGGGAGAGACCGGCTCGATGGGTCCCTCCTCTCGGAACGGCACCGGAACGTCTCCGTATTCTTCGCAGGTCCCCACATGCACGAATCGGGAAATCCCCACCCGCCGGCAGGCATCGATGAGATGAAGGGTCCCTTCAATGTTCACCTCCCGCACCACCTCCTGGGCCTCCCAGGTTCTCTGTACTCCGGTGAAGGCCCCCAGATGGAACACCACCTGGGGTTTGACGCGAAAGATCACCTCCCGGACCGACGCCCCATCCACCAGATCTGCCTGATGAACCTCAATTTCCTGGGGATTCTCCACAATCGCCGGGTCCGGACCTCCCCGGCCCAAAAGCACGGGACGAATCCCTCTCTTCATCAGGGCAGCCACCAGATGGGAGCCCAGGAAGCCGGACCCCCCGGTCATCAGTACCTCTCCCCGGTGCAGAGGCGTGGTTCTGGCGCCGGGAGGGAACCCGGTAGGGAGGTCGGTCGGGGAGGGGAACACCATGGGACATGATACCCATCGGGCACGCACCCTGGCCCCCTGGGAAGGATTTCTGCCATGATGGGCCCTTCTTGGAGCAACCATGGTGCCTCCTTCCCCTCGCTCTGGCTTCCTCCTGGCCCCCCTGCTGTTGGGAAGCTGCATGCTGTCTCCCTTTTCCATCGACGATTCCGAAGAAGACCCTGCGGACGCCATCGCGGACCCGGATCGGGATGGAGACGGAGATGGATTCAGCGAGGCAGAGGGGGATTGCGACGATGAAGACCCCTCTTTTCACCCTCAGGCAGAGGAGTCCCTCAACGGTGTCGATGACGATTGCGATGGGCAGATCGATGAGGGACCGGATCGAATTGACGCCGACGCCGACGGGTACACGGCCTCAGAGGGGGACTGCGACGACGAGAACCCTGGTGTGCATCCCGACGCCCGAGACGGCTGCGATGCCTTCGATAACGACTGCGATGGGGAGATGAATGAGGATGACTTGGACCTGGATCCTTATGAATCAATCGATGGATTTCCTTGGGATTTCCAAGATTTGACCGATGACCAGGCCACCGCATCGGGATTCCTCACCTCCCCTTCCGACATCGACCTGTTTGCGTTCTCCGTCACCGACGAGGGGCAGATCACCGACATTCTCAGCGATGGGTTCCGCATCGAAGCCACCCTCTCCGGAGTTCCCTCTGGCCATGACTATCTGCTGGAGTTGTGGAAGGGAAACAGCCTCTTGGCCCTCTCCGACGATCCTGGGGACGAAACCCTCGCCTTGACCGGCCTTCCCATCGTGGATGACGGGGGGGAGTTTCAGATCCTGGTGGCTTCCCACGGCGACGTGGTGTGCGAGACCCCCTACCTGCTGGTCATTCGGATGGACAACGGGTGAGGGGGAGGACCGGCCCCGGGGCCCGGCTACAGCACGTCCCGCCGGACAAAAACCGCCCGAGCCACCCCCAACGCCATCGCCCCCAACACCACCGGCCATAGCAGCCCATAGGCCAAGGTGAAGTTCGCACCCAGGGTGGACACCGCCCAGGTCCCTACCGGACCCAACACCGACAGATCGGGATCGATCCCCGCCAGCATCCCCACCCTCCCGCTTTGCAGGGGGTTGATCACCGCCAGGCCAAACACCATCTGGGGAGGAAGGGACCAGCGCAGCATCACTCCCAGAAGCACGAAATCCACCAGGGCAGCGCTGGCGGTCCACACCGTCAGCCCCAGGAGGAGGGCCTGTTCGGGGGAGCGGGCCATCGCCCCCACCGCCATTCCCAAGGAGGCGAAGCAAAAGGCCTGACCGGCGAGAAGGAGGGAGTATTCCAGGAGGAGGGAGGAGGAAAGACCTTCCCCCGTCCACGCCGCCGCCGCGCCCAGGAGGAGGGCCGCGCCCAGGGCGGGAAGGGAGGCCGCCAGCACCCGAGGGAGAAACAAACCAAAGAAGCAGTTCCCCCGGGACAGGGGGTGCACCAGGTACCATTCCAGGACCCCCTGCTGGCGGGAGGAGGGGATCGCCTGGGAGGTAGAAAAAATGGAAAGCAGGGGAAGGAACAGCAAGGACGCCTGCACCACCCCCGCCATCACCCGACCATAACCGGTGAACCCCACCACCTGAGATTCCCGGGTGGCCACCAGCACGAAGAACCCCACCAGTCCCAAGGAGAGAAGCACCGAAGCGTGGAACCACTTCGCCCTCACCACTCCTCCCGCCTCCAGACGGGCCACCGACATTCCCAGCGCGTTCACCGTGTTCTCCTCTCTCACCTCTCAGAAATGGACGGCGGATGCTAGCGGCCCCATGCCGTCAAGACCCGGTTGCTGGCCTCTGAAAAAGAAATGGATCCGGGGCTACCCAGGGGTACGGCGTAGAGCCCACTTCCCATGGGCGTTTCCTGGCCAGGAAGAAACGACGCCCCCTCCCAGGCCAGCCAGGCCTCCTCCCCCCCTCTCTGGGAATCCCGAAACCAGATGCGCTTCACCACCGGATGGTGGTCGGCCATGTGCTTGAACAGGCATCCCGGGTCATCAAACTGGTAGACCTTGCCCTCCCGAGTCACCAGTTGAGCGGCGGTGTGAGGGTCCGACACCAGCATTCCGCAGGAGCTGCAGGCCTCTCGATCCCAGGCCACTGGCTGGGGCCGATTCAAGTCGGGAGCGCAGGCGGAGAGAGACAGACAGAAGGCGGCGATCCTGAACCACGAGGACGACATCAGGAATTCCTCCTCAGGAGGTGGAGGGGGGGAGGATCGAAATGAACTCCCGGGGCCGACAGACCGGCCAGGGCCGCCAGAGCCGGGTCGGCGGCGAACCGTTCCCAGGACTCATCCCCGGCGATGCGCCCCTCCGCCAAGATCACCACCCTGTCCACCAGGCCGTCCAATTCCTCCAACCGATGGGAAGACAGGACGACCGCAGGTGCGGGTTTCAGCCTGGCCAGGGTATCCAGGAACACCTTGCGGGCCGCCGGGTCCAGGTTGGCAGTGGGTTCATCGAAGAGGAGCACCGGGCATCGCGAAGCCAGGGCGGTGGCCGCCAGCACCTTCTGCTGGGTTCCCCCCGACAGGGCGGTGAAACGTTGCTCCGCCAGGGCCACCCGATCCAATCCAAACAGGGCGATGGCCTCATCCAGGGCCTTCCCAGGAATTCCCCGGGTCTGGGACCAGAAGGACACCACCTGGGCCACGGTGGCAGGGAGGGCGGGGGCCCGTTGAGGCACATAGGCCACCCGCGACGCCGCCTGGGCATGGTCCCGAGTCGAGTCAAAACCGTCGATTCGCACCTCTCCCCGGAAGGTCACCAGTCCCAACAGACACCGCATCAGGGTGGTCTTTCCCGAGCCATTGGGCCCCACCAGGGCGAGGCGCTGGCCGGGGGACACGTCCAAATCAACTCCCCGCAGCACCAACCGACTCCCGTACCGCTTTTCCAGGTTGCGAACGCGAATCATCATCGCCAGTTTCCCTTTTCCATTCTTGGAGATGGATCCCGCATCACCGGGGAGGGAGTGAACATGGGGAAGGCCGCCCCGAGAAGGTCCAGCAACGCCACCGCAGGAGTGCCGGCGAAGAAGGCCAGATCCGGGTGCCCTTCCTTGAGACTGCCGCTGAGGCGCCTCACCTCGTAGGGAAGATCCCCGATGCCATCTCCATCCAGGTCATATCCGGCGTGATCCGAGTAGCGGTTGCCCAGGAATACCGTCCCCAAGGCGTTGCTTCGCCCGTCCACCTCCACCTGGGCTTCGTTTTCGTGGAAGTCATTGTCCGTGAATTCCGCCCCCGCCTGGGATCCATGCAGACGCAAACCCGTTCCGTTCATGCCCACCAGATTGCCCTGGAACAGGGCGTGACCCCCAAGATCGTGGGGAGTCATGTCCAGATAGATTCCAATGTTGTTCAGGAGGATTCGGTTGCCCCGGGCAAGGATGTCGTCGCTCTCCTTGAACCCCAACCCCATCCCGGCCGCTCCTCGCGCCCCCTGAAGCAGGTTCTCTTCCAAAGAGATCCCTCGGCTGTACATCACAAACACCCCCACCACGTTGTTCAGGTAGGTGTTTCCTCTTACCTGGTTGTCGTCCGCATGCATGAAGTGGGTTCCGTAGCGCGAATTTTCCACATGATTGGAGAAGATGCGATTGCGCTCCGAATACCACACCACCAGATCCCGCACACCCATCAACCGGTTCCCTTCGATGAGGTTGTCATCCGATTCCCACAGACGAATCCCATCTCCCCTCTGGCCCAGGGTTCGGTCGGCACGCCCCTCGATGAGGCACCCGCGCACCGTCCCTGAATGGGCATTTCGCAGGTCCATCCCCACCAGAACCCCTTTTAGAATCAGGTGTTCCAGTAGAAACCGGTCCCCCTCCACCCTCAACCCCGAGTCCCCCCGGGTCACCCTCTCCCCTCCTCCTCGCAAGGTCAACTCCTGGAGGGTCACGTCGGAAGCACGAACCTCCACCACCGTGCCCTTCCCCTCCCCATCCACTACCGCTCCCTCCCGACCCCTCACCGTCAGGGGTCGATCGACGACCAGAGGCCCGGTGTGGATTCCGGGAAGAAGGTCCATGATCGATCCCACCGGAAGACGGTCTTGAACTCCCTGGAGGTCGGTTCCTGGCCTCACTTCCACCTCTTGGGGAGGGCCCACGGGAATGGAAGCCTGGGGGCGACGATCCTGGGCCTCGGGAGAAGAGGGCTCCTGGTGCTCGGAAGCGAACAGGGTCCATCCCCCCCCCAGGAGGAGGATCAACAGGGCAGCCCCCATCCTCCCTGGCAACCTGGTCATCGGCTCTCCTGCGGCGGCGCCCCGGTTCCTCCCACAAAGCCCCCCGCACAGACCTTCCCGCATTCTTCCCTCCGGGCACACTCCTGGCACGCCCGGCGACGCAGCACCACCGCCCCTCCCACCATCAGCACTCCCGCCACCGCCAGCCAGAAACCCGTCCCTGGAGTGGCCAGGGTCCGAAACTGCCCCACCTTCCCCTCTCCAAACAAGGTAGGAGTAAAAGGCTTCATGGTGATGGGAGCTTTGGGATCCAATTCGTGACCGAAACGGTGCAGCCAGTAGAATGAGTCCAAGATGAATCCCAGGGGCAGGGCCAGGGCGGGAAGGGTGGCCAGCCATCCCCAGCTTTTGCCGCTACCGAGAAGGAACAGCAGCACCATCATTCCCACCGCCCCCACTCCCCAACCGGCGATGGCCCTCTCCAGGGAAGCGGCTTGATCCAGCCCGTGCATTCCAATGTAGTGGTTGATGATGTTGATCTCCGCCACGTCCCCGGTCACTCCGGTGAGGGAGATCACCAACCGCAACCCCTTGGGATATTGTGGCGCAAACAGTGCGAAATCCCACCAGGGTTGGAAATAGGCGGCGGTGAAAAGCGCAGCCCCAAGGACGCCGAGAAAGAGAACGCGAAACCGGTCCTTCCTGTCCAATTCCGCAGGAGGGTTGAACTTCGGAGATTCCCTCCCCCCTTCCCCGGTCATCCTCAGGACAGCGCTCATGTCAGTTTCCCTTCTTGGAGGTGATGAAGGCCAGGAGGAGGGGCAGCTCCTCGTCACTCACCTGCTGATTGCTCATCTGGACCAGGGTGGTCTTGAACAGCTCCCTGGCCACTGGATCCTTTTTGGTCATCTCTTCGGGGTGGCGGATCATTCTTTCCATCCAAGGAATGGAACGCCGGTCTCCCACTCCCATGAGGTCGGGACCCACCACCTTGGTGCCAAAGGCATGGCAGGCACCGCACCCCTTGGCGGCGAACACCGCCTCTCCCTTGGCGAGGGAGGCGGGGTCCTGGGGAAGAGAGGCCAGCACCGGCACCACCAGTTCGGCAGGGCCGTCGGGACCCACCTCATCCGGGCTGGTTGGGGCAGGGGGTGGAGATTCCGAGGGAGGGGTCGAAGCCGCCGAAGGAGCCGGAATCGCCTCGGGGGTCGAGGGAGGTTCGGAGGAGCCACAACCAACGGCCAGGAGGCATCCCATCAGAAAAAGAGGGCGGAGCAAGGGATTCACGGGGAGATCCTTTCCATTTCCAGAAGGGAGGAGAGGAATGGACTCCCCCTCCTCCCGGTGGTGCAAGTGCCGGGGAGGGTCATGCCCCCTTGGGCTTGATCAACACGTACCCCATCATTTCCAGGTGCAGAGCGGAGCAGAACTCCGTGCAGTACATGGGAAACACCCCCGGGCGATCCGCCGTGAAGGTGACCTCCTCGTACCGCCCCGGTTCCATGGAGACGTTGATGTTGTACATGTCCAGGGCGAAGCCGTGGGTCTGATCCAGGGCCTGTTCCAAAGAAGTCAGGTGCAGGGTGACTTCATCCCCTTCGTTCAACTCGATGTAGTCGGGAGTGAAGTGGGAACGTATCACGCTCATGTACACATCCACCTTGTTTCCATTTCGCTTGATCCCCTCCTTTCCGGCTACGACGGCGTCGGGAGAGGGGGCATCGGTGTAGGGGTTGGTGCCGGCGGGGGTGTAGGCAATGAGGGTCTTGAGTTTGTCGGCCTTGATCATCTGGGCGTAGTGGGGTTCGCCGAGGGGGAGGGGAAGATCATAGATGATCTCCATCTTTGGACCACTGATGTCGATGAGCTGGAAATTCTGGGGAAGGAGGGGCCCCACTCCCAAGAAGCGATCCTGAGACATCTTGTTCATGGCCACCACGTAATGCCCGTCGGGGGAGGCCGAATCCCCCTCAGCGGCGGTAATGTGACCGATGTTGTAGTGAACGGGCAGGGCCTCCACCGGCTCCCCCAGCTTGTTGGGGTTCCATTTCACCACGGTGCTGTCCAGGAACACCGAGGTGTAGGCGAGCCCTTTCTCGTCAAAGACGGTGTGAAGGGGACCCAGGCCGATCTCCTGCTGCCCACGGATGGCGTCCTGGAACTTGAGCACATTGACGCCATATTTGTCCTTGGACTCAAACTGACCTTTGGCGATGAGGTCCTGAATCTTGGCGAAATCGTACACGGTGGCGTGGGTGTCCAGCTTGCCTCCCACGACGATGGACTTGCCGTCGGGGGTCAAGTCGCAACCGTGGGGACTCTTGGGCTCTCCGACGAAGGTCAACACCTTCTCGGCGGCGGCAACCTCCAGGGGGATAACCCGCATCCCATTGATTTCTTTTGATTTTCCCCCAGCGACCAGAGCTTCGGCCTTCTTCCAGTCGATGATGTGCAGGTAATCCATGTCGTTCTGGGAGGCGGCGCTCTCCAGGAAGGGCTTGCCGGTCCCCTCGCTCCCTCGCCCCATCTCGGTGTTGAAGGAGTTGATGAACACCCAGCCGTCGGAGGCGAATTTTCCGGCGTCGGCCAGATCCTGCATGTAGGGGGGAAGTTCCACCGCGAAGGACCGGGAGGGGTCCAGCCTTCCCTTTTCCCGGTCGAACTTCCAGAACAGGGCGGCTCCCCGGTAGGTCTTCTCATACTCGGTGAGGGGAGCGTAGGCGCCACCGAGGGGAGCGGCGTACTGACTTGTCTCCACCACGTATTCGGTGTTGGGGGTGACGAAAGCCCCGCCGTGATCGCTCATCACCAGGGGATTGGCCACGATCTGTTTGGTGGTGAAGTCCGCCAGATCCACCACCGCCACTCGGGCATTGGCCTTGTCGTTGACGAAGATGAACTGGCCGTCATACTCCCCATTGGTCTCGGAGAGGTTGGGGTGGTGAACGTCTCCCCAGGTGATCTCCTTGCCCCCCTGGCGACCATCCTTGTACAGCACCCCGTCGCCCAAGCCCCCGTATCCATATCCCTGCCAGGGTTCGGGACCGAAGACAGCGATGTACTTGAGAATTCGCATGGACGGCACCCCAATGGCGATGAGATTGCCGCCGTGCCCCCCCGAAGCGAGGATGACATACTCATCCAGTTTGCCGGTGGGGGTGTAGGTCTTGGCCGCTGCCACCACGTCGGCGTCGGTGAGGCCTCTCGTCGCCATGATGCTCTTCAGGTCATTGCCTGGGGCGGATCCGGAGGGGGTCGGTTTCCCCGATTCGGCGCCACAGGCGGCAAGGAGAAGCAACCCAGCGAGGGCGGCTCCAGAATGGAAAGTCTGCATGATTCCTCCGCGACCGGGCTTTGCCCGGGCAACCCCTGGACATGCAGGACGGAGGCCACTCGAACGCTCCGCTGAGGACTCTCTTCACCACCATGATCGATGTCATGGAAACCCCGGGGAGAGCGGGGGGCTGGTGAGGGAGGCCGTGGAGGGGGAGGGAGCCTCTCCCGGAAGGGGAGTGGGTGGCGGTCAGGAGGGGGAGGAAGGGGTCGAGGAGGCCGGATTGGATGGTGCGGAATCCCCCGGAGCCCGCGTGGGGACCTGGGCGATTGCCCACGCCCGGCGGAGCTGCTCCAAGAGAGGGCCGATGGCCACCTTCTTCATACGACAGGCCGTGGACAAGGTGACCCCCCGGGCCAGGGTGCGTCGAAGAGCGGGATGAGCCAGGGGAGTGAACCCTGCCTCCACCAGGATGGACAAGGCCTCGGGAGAGGAGGCCAGGATGTGAACGATCAGGCTGTTCTCGTCAGGCTCGGCGGGGGTGGAGGGAAGCTCCAAATCCTCCGGCTGGGCCACCAGGGTTGCGAAGAGGAAGGCGGCAAAGGCGATGAAAGCCAGAAGGGCAAAGGCCCCCGAGGCGGCGATGAAGGGGCGGAAGGGCTCTGGATCGGTCAGGCTGGCGGGAATCTGGAGCATTCGCAAGGCCACGCTCAACTGAAGGAAGAGCCACGCGGCGGTGCGGGCCCGGGGCCAGGCCAGGGGAACCCCCTGGAACACCGGGACAATGCGGGAGGACATGCCCATGATCAGGTTGGATAGAAAGCCCAAGGACAGGGCGTGGCGAGAAGCGTCGGCAAGCGCCCCTTGGCCGCCGTGGACCAGGGGGAGGGCGAGCAGCAGGAGGGCGGTGATTCCCAGCCACCCGTATGCGGCGGCGACAAAGGGGGGAAAGCCCCGGTCCCCCTCTGCGGGAGGGCCCTTCAGAACCCGCGGAAAGGGACGGACGGTCCCGATTCCCGCCAGGAGGGCCAGGGCAGACAGGATCTGGCCGGGAGCCCGAGGGATCGAGGGGAGAAGACATGCCAGGGTGGAGAGGAGGACCCCTCCCTGCAGGAGGAAGAACGTCCAATCCATCCGGGAGGCTCGGGGTTCGGGAAGGCCCAGGAACACCGGGAAGGTCCGCAGGGAGTATCCCAAGGCGAAGGAGGTGGCGAACCCCAGCAAAAAAGCCTGATAGGAAGCCTGGAGCCCATCCCCGCGCAGCATCCCCCCTGCTCCTGTGAAGGCGGCGAATCCGTCCAGAACGGCGGCGATGATTCCCCAGGCCAGTCCGGCCATCAGGAACTTTTCGAATCCCTCCCGGGGGCATCCCGCTCTCCAAAAGGTGCCCGCAGCGGCCAGGGAGAAGGCCCCCATGCCCAAGAGGGTCAGCAGGGTGGCTCCCACGGCGGCCCCGTGGTGGAACAGGGGGGTGGTGGCCCGAAGGATCGTTCCCCCGAGGAGGGCAAACACCGCCAGGCGAAGGGCCTCGGGGAAGGCGAGGGCATCTCGGAAGAAGCGGGGAAGGGTGTAGCCGGCCACCCCCACGATGAACAAGGCCAGGAACCCCCATCGCTGGGCATGGGCATGGAGTTGTCCGTTCAATGCCGACGGTATGCCATGCCCTCCCCAGATCGCTTCCAGGTGGATCGCACCCAGCAGGGTCCCCATCAACAAGGTGGAAAGAACGGCACCCGCCAGGGCGAGCCTCCAGGGGATCGGGGGAGTGGACGACTCCGAGAGTAAAGAGATCTTCCCGGCTTCCCCGGCATTGCTCCCCTCTGGAGGGGGCTCGGCTGCGATGGCGGCCTCCAATTCCCGCAAGAGAGGGAGAAGCTCCACTCGATGCACCAGGGCGAACTGATCCAGGGGCTCGGCCGGTCCGGCAGCCCCCCCACAGCCCATCAGACCATGACGCGCAAAGACCTCTCGGGTTTGGGGATGGCGGCGCAGGAGGGCCCGGACCTCTTCCTGAGGGTTCAAGAGGGGAGAAGGGCTCTCGGGCAAAGGATTGGAGAGGGGGGGAGTCTTGGACATGCTCCCCCCAAGTTCACACTCCATGCCAGAGGCGGAGGGGAGGGGCGTCGGCCGTGACATTGGTCACCTTGCCGCCACCGAGCCGGGGCCTGGGGAAAGGCCCGATCGCTTGAGCTCAGGCGTCGAACTCGGCGACGCCATGGGTGATGACCTTGGCGCCAGCCTGATTGGTGGCCTCGAAGTGGACCACCCTCTTTCCGCCTTCCGTCCCTGCGTCCCATCCCACGGTGGTGACGGTATCGGAGGGAAGCACCGGCTTGCTGAAGCGGACGGCGAGGCGGCGCAGACGAGAGGGATCCCCCCCCAGCAAGGAGTCCACCACCGCCTGGCTGTTGAAGGCCATGGTACACAGGCCGTGGAGGATGACCCCGGGAAGGCCAGCCGCCCGAGCGGTGGCCTCATCCACATGGATGGGGTTGTCGTCCAGGGAGGCCTTGGCGTAGCGGATGGGTTGATCAGGGGTGACGGTCTTGGATACCCGCATCACCTCGCTGCCCCGGGGAGCTTCGACGGGAGGGGCCTCAGGCTTCTTTTCACCCACCGTGGCCTCCTTCTTGGCCTTGCCTCGGATGAACACCGTCATCAGTGCCTCCACCGCTGAGCGCCCGTCCACGAACCCGTAAACCTTGAAGCGGACCACCTGGCCCGAGCCCTTTTCTTCGTAGCTGAACAGCTCTGCCCGCAGGTTCACTACATCGCCGGGGCGAATGGGGTGGTGATATGTCAGATCCTGCTCGCCGTGAACGAGCCGGAGAAGATCCAGGCCCAGGTCGGGATCTCCCACAGACTGGAACACCATGCGGTGGAAGAGGCGCACCGGGAACAGGGGAGGAGCCACCAACCCACCACCCACCCCGGCGCCGTGATAGCGGGGATTGGCATCGTCGGTGGCCTTGGCGTAGTCCTCCATGTCCTCCGCCTTGACCAGGGCAAAGCCACCGTCATAGCGCTTGCCAATGAGCTTGCGGATGCGTTCTTCGTCGGAAACGGCGGGGGCGGAAGGAGGGGCTTCCGGAGCGACGGCGGTGGGAGCAGCGCCCTTGGTGGCGCTGAACTCGGCGGCCACCTTCTTGAAGTCAAAGGCCTGACCCAGCTTCATCATATCGCCCAGGTTCGTCGCCTTGATCTTTCCTTGCATGAACGCCTGTTCCGCCTTGGTGGTGCCCGAGATCATCCCCAGGAGGGTGTCCTTGTCCACCTCCACCGTGCAGGACGCGGTGCCCTGCTTGCCTTCGGTGAGCTTCGCCGCATCCCCGGCGATGCTGAGGGTGTAGTCTCCCACTCCCTTGACCACCCAGTGGAAGGTGGCGCTCCAATTGGGAATGGCACCGGCCTTGAATCCCTTGGGAAGGGCGGCAAAGGCCTGGGCCACCGGATCGGCAGCAGGAGCCGCAGAAGCCGCAGCGACGGTAGGAGCTGCAGTTGCGGAGGCCTTGGTGGCGCTGAACTCGGCGGCCACCTTCTTGAAGTCAAAGGCCTGACCCAGCTTCATCATATCGCCCAGGTTCGTCGCCTTGATCTTTCCTTGCATGAACGCCTGTTCCGCCTTGGTGGTGCCCGAGATCATCCCCAGGAGGGTGTCCTTGTCCACCTCCACCGTGCAGGACGCGGTGCCCTGCTTGCCTTCGGTGAGCTTCGCCGCATCCCCGGCGATGCTGAGGGTGTAGTCTCCCACTCCCTTGACCACCCAGTGGAAGGTGGCGCTCCAATTGGGAATGGCACCGGCCTTGTACCCCTTGGGAAGGGCGGCGAAGGCCTGGGCCACCGGATCGGCAGCAGGAGCCGCAGAGGCGGCAACCGGGGCAGCGGCCTTGGCGGCGCTGAACTCGGCAGCCACCTTCTTGAAGTCAAAGGCCTGGCCCAGTTTCATCATGTCGCCCAGGTTCGTCGCCTTGATCTTCCCCTGCATGAAGGCCTGCTCCGCCTTGGTGGTGCCTGAGATCATCCCCAGAAGGGTGTCCTTGTCGGTCTCCACCGTACAGGACGCGGTGCCCTGCTTGCCCTCGGCCAACTTCGCCTCATTTCCGGCGATGCTGAGGGTGTAGTCCCCGGCTCCCTTGACCACCCAGTGGAAGGTGGCACTCCAGTTGGGAATGGCACCGGCCTTGTACCCCTTGGGAAGGGCGGCGAAGGCCTGAGCCACCGGATCGGCAGCGGCAGCAGGAGGAGCGGCGGCAGCGGCGGCGGCAGCGGCAGCCACCGGAGCATCGGCGGTGATCTGTCCGAATTTGCTGACGATTTCTTCGACGCTCCAGGCGACGTCCCCCTCCTTGGTCACCCCATCGGTGGTCTTCATCTTGTACTCAAAGATCTGCTGGCCATGAATGCCGAAGACCCTACCGGTGACCTCCTGGGCGTGATCGCTGGCCAGGAACAGCACCATGGGGGAAATCTGCTCGGGCTTCATGTCGTCAGGAACGGCGGTGATGTCCTCGGTCATGCGAGTCTTGGCCACCGGGGCGATGGCGTTGACGGTGATTCCCGCCTTGCGAAGCTCCATGGACAGGGTGCGCGTGAAGCCGTAAACCCCCGCCTTGGCAGTGGAATACTGGGCCTGCCCATAGTTCCCCAACAGCCCGGCCAGGGAGGAGGTGTTGATGATTCGCCCGCCCCGCCCCTGCTCCACCATTCGGGCGGCGACAGGCTGGGTCACGCAGAACAGGGCCTTGGTGTGAACGGTCATCACCGCATCCCACTGGGCCTCCTCCATCTTGAGGAAAGACTTGTCCCTGAGGATGCCCGCATTGTTGACCAGGATGTCGATCCCGGAGAACGCGTCGATGGCGGTCTGGACGATGCCCTTGCCCCCTTCCACTGTGGCCACGTTGTCATAGTTCGCCACGGCCTTCCCGCCCAAGGCCCGGATCTCTTCCACCACCCGATCCGCCATGGAGTTCCCCCCTCCCTGGCCATCCCGGGTTCCCCCCAGATCATTCACCACCACTGAGGCACCCCGGGCCGCGAAGGCCAGAGCGTGGGCCCGGCCGATGCCGCCCCCTGCACCGGTGATGACCACAACCTTGCCGTCGAACAGGGACTTCTGAGAGACCGACATCGAGAGATCCTCCATCTTCCAGCGCCATCAACGATGGCCCGCCGGGGAACCCCATCGGAGACTCCAGGGACCGCGCCAGTGCGGTCATCAAGGGGTCAAAAACGCAGGGGGAGCGGGAAGATAGATCCGGTTGACTGAACAGTCAATCGGTGAAATCGCCAGGAAGGAGTAGGGCTGGGATGGGATGGTGGGAGGCCATCTGTGGGAAAGGGCAGGGGCCAGGGAGACGCCCCCAGAACGATGAAGAGGCGGCCCCCTCCCCGTGGGAAGAGACCGCCTCTTGAACCGTTACCCGATCCCCCCTCTTCCTACGTGAGAAGAAGGGGCGGAGTCAGGACCACTTTCGCTCAGTAGTTGGCGAAGTAGTAGGTGATGTCGTCGGCACCCACGGTGGCATAGCCCCAGGTGTAGAAGCCGGCGTAGCCACCGTAGCTGATGTAGTACAGCATGAAGCCGTACCCGTAGTAGTTGTAGTAACCGAAGGAGTAGGTGTCCCCATCCAGGGGTGCATAGGTGTAGGTGCAGTCGCCGGTGCTGTTGTCGTAGTCCTGCAGGTAGTCCACGTCGAAGGTGAACTCGCAGAAGTCGCAGGAATCGGTGCGGTCGCCGGTGGTGGTGTAGGAGATGTCACAGGTCATGTCATCGCCGATCCACTCGTTGTAGGTCTCGGAGCCATCCCAGAAATCCCAGGTGCCCGAGGGGCTGAACATGGCGTATCCGTCCTGGAGGATGGCAACGAAGGTGTCGTCATCGCTGACGGAGTCGTCGTCAGGCCAGGTGTCGTCATCGCTGACGGAGTCGTCGTCGGAGGTGTCGTCGTCGGCGGTGGCATCGTCATCGTCGGAGGTGTCGTCATCGTCGGCGACGGAGTCATCATCGTCGTCGTCGTTGACCTCGACCCGGCAGCCGGTGCCCACAAGGCCCAAGCCCAGGAAAAGGGCAGAAACCGAGAACAGGGAGTCAGAGAATTTCATCGTGGATACCCTTCTATTGGTACAGAGCGTGGTCGTGAACGCTCTCTTCCAGTGGTGAACGTGCCCGCCCTTCGGCGGACTCCAGATAGATCGTGCCCGGGGAGGGACCGGACGGCCGTGAACCCTCGCGGCTCGGTGCACGTATACGGCATTTCCTGTCCCCAGGTCCCGGGCAAAAATAGGCCCGATGGAAGAATCCTGCCCTGGCGGTGTTGCCCCGCCCTCTTTCGTCCCCCCTTCTTCGGTAGAGCATGGAAACCTGTGAGCCTGACCGGAAGATCTCGTTGCCCCCGGTGGATTCTTGGGGTATCCATCCGTTGTTTTCAGTTCAACTCCTCCCTATTGACGGCCTCAAGGAGCCCCTCCATGCCCTCCCCTTTCTCCCGCATCCTCCTTACCGGCCTGCTGCTGTCCCTCCCCCAGGCCGCCCACGCCGCCTGCGTCATCACCCCGTCTTCTCCGGCCAACGGAGCCACCGTCTCCCAGAGCCCAACGGTCCGTTGGACAGGGACCTGCTCCGCCTGGCAGGCGCAGTTCGATACCTCGCCTGACTTCTCCTCCCCAGACCACGCTTCTCCTTGGGGAGAGCTGAGGCGGTATCAGATCGGGGAAGAGACCTGGGACGGCTTCCAGGCGGGCTCCTGGGCAGCGGGGGTGTATTGGAGAGTGCGGGGGAAGGAAATGGGAGGCGCCATCACCACCGGAGCCATCTCCCGGCGCATGTTCATGGATCCCGACCAGGATGATGACGGGACCTCGGTGGGGGCCGGGGATTGTGACGACGGGGATCCCACCGTCCACCCCGGCGCAGCGGAGACCTGCGACGGGGCGGACCAGAACTGCGACGCCGTGGCGGATGAAGGGCTCCCCACCACCGTCTGGTTCCTGGACGGGGACGAAGATGGGGTCGGTGATCCCACCATGCCCATGGATCTTTGCGGAGCGATGGAACCCGATTACGTTCCCGAGGGAACCGACTGCAACGACGCCGACCCTGCCATCCATCCAGGAGTCGAGGAAACCTGTGAAGACAATCAGGACAACAACTGTGACAACCTGACCGATCGCCAGGACCTCTCCTGCCCCCTGGCCAACGGCATCACCGGCATCGTCCTCATCGTGGTGGACACCCTCAGGGGGGACCGGGTGGGATGCGCCTACAATCAGGACAAGATGCCCCGGGTAGAGCAGAAGGCCGCCACCGGGGCCTGTTTCTCCGACGCCCGTTCCAGCGCTCCTTGGACCCTCCCTTCCAGCACGTCCCTCATGACGGGTCTCCACGTCCCCTCCCACGGATTGTGGACCGGTACCTCCCCCGATCTGGATCCCGCCATTCTCACCGCCCCCGAGCTGCTCTCTCCCTACGGGTTCTCCTCCGCCCTCCTCACCAGCAATGCCCTGGCCTCCACTCACGGGCTGGCGGGGCGCTATGATCAAGGACTGGTCCCCGACGGCGAGCTGTACATAGGGGACGAAGTTCGGGACGAGCAACTCATCGAACGTACCGGAGAGACCCTGAACGATTTGGGGATCTCCCCCGGTGATCGCTTCTATTTCCACTACCAGTTCCTGGCCCCCCATGCGCCTCTGTGCCCTCCCGATGCCGCCACCACCACCTTTGGGGGAGTGGATCTGTGCAATGACGAGAACGAAGTCATCAAGAACGCGGCAGAAGGAGGCAATGTCCCCATGGTGACCGGAGCCCTCGGCTTGTATGACGACGAGGTGGCCTGGGTGGACGAAGCCATCCTGAGGCTGCTCAACCAGTTGGAGGCTCGTCACCTCTTGGAGACCACCCTGGTGGCCATCACCTCCGACCACGGGGAGGCTTTCATGACCCACGATAATTGGGGGCATGGAACCGGTCTGACCCGCGACCAGACCCATGTGCCCCTGGTCTTCTTCGGTCCGGGAGTGCCGGAGAACACGGTGGTGCCCTGGACGGTGTCAGGGGTGGATGTGTTGCCCACCCTCATGGACCTTGCCGGCATTCCGCTGCCCGAACATCTGGAGGGACGTTCCTTGAAGTTCATGATGGAGGACCCCTCCGATGCGCCTCCTTACCGCGCCTGGTCTTCCCTCCTTTTCGACAATGGCACCCTGCACACCGCCTTGACCACCACCGCCCAGGACGACACGGTGTGGACCCTGATCCGCAGGGAGAGTGCCGATACCACATCCCACCTGCTCTACCACGATGAATCCGACTGGGATCAGGAGAACAATCTCATCAACAGCATCCTGGGAAGGGACGTGGCCGAAGAAATGGGACCCATGCTGGGGGACCTGATATTGGACTATGGGGAGTGGTACGACGCCTATTACGGGGGATGAAACAGGACCGGGAGGGAGGGGGAGGTCTGCTTCGCGCTACTCCAGTTCCCTCTGGGCCCACAGCATCTCATCCCAGCGGGTGGCCTGGGACCAGGTGGCTCCGCCCCCCTCGGTGTAGATCGTCATGTAGTAGATGTCCCGGGTGTCCATGAACACCGTCAACCCCCCGGCAAAATCGTAAGGACCGTTGCCGTAGGTGACCAGGACGGCGTCTCCCAGGGCCTCCTCCAGGGCCCCTCCTGCTGCTGCCACTTCGGCGTGGGAGGCATTGGCAGATACCGCAGCAAAATCGCCCAGATCCAAGAAGAAGTCATGCCAGATGGCGTCGGCAGCCCGGGAGGAGGAGCGCAGTTCGGGTAGAAGGGTCAACGCCCCAGAATCGTTCAGGAACGCCCCCGCCAGGGCGTCCACCGCCGCCGCCAGGGCGTCCATGCCGGACAAATCAACTGCGGACTGGGTGAGCTCGTTGCTGAGGGAGTGGGCGGACCAGGCCAGCTCCTCGGCCAGGGCTTGCCCGTCTGCTTCGGCGTTCTCCGCCAGGAGGGTGAGGGCTGGGGCGTATTGATACCCCTCGCTGCCCACCGTTGCCTCGCTGGCCACCATGAACAGGGCCTGCTGGCGCAAGGAGTGGGCAACCTCCCAGGTGGCCATGTTGCAGGCGTCAAACCCCACCACGTCCAGGGGGCCGTACACATCCACCCAGGGCTGAAAGGAGTCGCGCACCTCTCCCTCGGCGATAGACAGGACATTGCCGCTCTCGTCGTCCGAAGAAATGAACGGGGAGACGGTGGCGGTGGCGGTCACGTCCCATCCCCCGCCGTGGTTCCAGAAAATGAAGGCGGTGCGCTCCGCCGGGTAGGTCTCGCTGGCCCAGAAGAGAAAGTCAGAGACGGTGTCCGGAGCCCCCATGTCCACTTCCCCCACCGGATCCACCACTTCCGAGGTGATGGACGAGGTGTCGCTGTCGGGGGTGATGAGATAGCGCCGGGCATCGGTCCAGTCCCCGTCTCCGCTGGCGTACCCCTCGGCGCGATCCGCCTGGACCAGGACGTTGACCCCGGGGGTGGAGCCCACCTGCTCCAACTCGTTCAGATCCTTCATCACCAGGTTTTCCAGGTTGTTGTCCCCATTCATGAATACCAGGAAGTTCCAGCGGGCCACCTGGGGTTCGATGGGAGGGGTGGTGTCGTCATCGCCGAGGTCGGGGAGGTCCGTAGCAGGATTCAAGGGATTGGCATCCAGGGGATGGGCTCCTCCTTCCTCGGAGGGAGAGGAATCGTCGTCATCGCTGGTGGGGCCGGGACCGTTCTCCACCTCCTCCACCTGACAGGCGGCGAGGGGAACGAGAAGCAGGGAGGAGGCGAGAAGAGACAGGCGCATGACCAGACCTGGGGGAAGGCCCCGATTGAAACAAGGGAGCCCAGTATAGGGAATGAAGGGGAGATGAACGAAGAAGCATCGCAAGAGTAGAGAGGCCTGCTTTGAGAAATTCCTCCGGGGCTGTCTCAACCCGAAGAAATCACCCCCACCGGGCAGCTCACCCCCGTCCCACCCAGGCCGCAGTAACCGCCCGGGTTTTTGGCGAGGTACTGCTGATGGTAGGACTCGGCGTAATAGAAAGGGGGAGCGTCCAGGATCTCGGTGGTGATGGGCCCGAAGCCCCGGGCGAGAAGAAGGGGGGAAAACGCCTCTCGGGAGGCCTCAGCCTCTCGCCGCTGCGGTAGGGAAGACACGTAGATTCCCGAGCGATATTGGGTCCCTGCGTCGTTTCCTTGCCGCATTCCCTGGGTGGGGTCGTGATTGTCCCAGAAGACCTTGAGCAAAGACGCATACGAGGTCTCCTGGGGATTCCAGACCACCAGAACCACCTCGTTGTGCCCGGTGCGGCCGCTGCAGACCTCCTCATAGGTGGGATTGGGGGTAAACCCCGCAGCGTAGCCGACGGCGGTGGAGAACACCCCCTTCGCCTGCCAGAACTTCCTCTCCGCTCCCCAGAAGCACCCCATCCCGAACAGGGCCGTCTCCATCCCCTCGGGAAAGGGAGGGCTCAGGGGATTCCCGTTGACGAAGTGGCGGGGAGGAACGGCGAGGGGGTGAGGGCGGCCGGGAAGGGCCTCTTCCCGGGTGGGCATTTTCAGCTTGCGGGAATTGAGGAAGAACATGGTGGACCTCCGATGGGCCCTGAATGTAGGGCCCCCCGGTTTTCCCGGCATCCCGGGTGGGTAAGATTTCCCCACGGTACACTGCCACCCGAACCGGATGTGGGTTCCCGACGTTGCGCGTTTTTTCCCTCCTCCTGATGGCTTGCCTCCTCCTCGCCGTGGACCCCTCCTCCGTGGATGCCGGGGAAGCGAGGGCCCGAGTGCTTCTGCTGACCGGCGACGAGCCTTCCCTGTGGGCCGATGCCTTCCGCCTGGGGAACCTGACCTTGGGCCCTTCATCCCACCCCGGGGCCCTGGTGTGGCTGAAACCCTTGAAGAATCAGCTCCTGCTGGTCCGGGTTCAGGATGTCACCGGGATGAGGCGGGAGGCGCAGATTCCCATGCCCCTCTCCCCCGAAGAGAGGGAGGATGCGGTGTGGCTGGCCGTCAGTCTCTTGGACCCCGGCACCCTGTCCACCCCTCCCCGGGTGGCCTCGTCCCCTCCCCCAAGGCCCATCCCCCCGGCTCCCCCTTCCTCCTCCCCTCCCTCCCCAT
>CAYRTW010000003.1:0-53452 GCA_964426935.1 uncultured Rickettsiales bacterium | reverse complement strand
CTCGACGATTCCCTCTACCTGCGTCCAGAGGACTTCGCCCGGTGAGAGGTCCTGGGGAATGACGGGAGGCGGGACCACCCTTTCAGTGAACCCCCTTGAAGGCAAACTTGACAGAGAGGGTGAGACGGTCGTCATCCACTGTCACCAGAAGATCGGAGATCCCCGCCGCCAGCTTGAGGGGGCCCTGGCCGGGGGTGATGAGATTCTCCAGTTGCTCTCCCTTCAGCATGGTGAGGGGGTTGACCTTGGAGGCCACCTTCTCCTCCAGGAGCCTGTCGATGTAGGGCTTGAGGGTCCGGAACACCAGGTGTTCCCCCAGGTCCACCCCCAGGTTCTTCACTCGTCCTTGAAGAGACTTGGAGTTTCGGTCGAAATGCACCTCCCCCAGGGTGACGGTCCCGTCCACCGCCTTCTCCAGGGTGAAGGGAAGCTCAAATTGATTGTTGAGAAGGACCGCCTTTCCCTCCGCCGTGGCCACCACGCGGGCGTTGAGAGTGACGCCGTTGTTTCCATACACGAAGGCCGATCCGTCCCGAGAGACATTCACCTTCCAGGTACCAGAAAGCTTGACCCAATCGTCCACCTTTCGGCTCACCACGTCCCGGGCCTTCTTCAGAGCAGAGAGGGCCCGGACCCCCGCCGCCGCCGCCACCGGAGGCACCTTGGGGCTCTCCAGAAGCTTCATCTGGGAGATCTGACTCTCCACCCCCGTCAACAACCCCCGGGCCTGGGTCACCACATCGAAATCCCCTGACCCTACCTGGATGGGAAGGGCCTCCCCGAGGAGATCCGCCCACAAAGAGCGGGAGATGGAGAAGGAAAGATGGAAGCCATCGGGAAGCGCCTGGGTTGCCGCCATGGAACCTCCGTGCGCCGACACCCGGCGCCGGGATGATGGGGGGCCTTCCCCGTCAGGGAGGCCCCGGTTGTTCCCCCATCTGCCAAGCCCTCCCCCGCCAATCTACTCCAAAGTCGGGTACACGGCCCCTACCAGGCGATGGTGGACATGTAGTCGTTGTAGAAACCGATGGTTCCGGCATCCACGTCAAACGCAAACCAGGTATCGGGACTGATATCGCAGTACCAACTTCCGGAGCAGATTCCCGATGCAAAGGCAACGCTGGTGGAGTGCCCGATGACGTCCAGATCGGCAAGGGCCACCCGCAGGGCGAAGGATCGATCTTCCACCACAAACTGGATGGGCAGAGAGGGCTCCACCACATCCCCGTACAGGTAGTCATCTCGAAGTCGCACTTCTTCGTAGATGTACTCCAGGGCCCACCAGGAAGGGGCGTTGTAGAGGTGGACATCCAGGAACAGGGTAACGGGGTCGAATGGGGTGTGAGAATCCACTCGCAGCCAGAGCACCTCCCCATCGCTCCGGTACGAAGCCCCAGCAAGATCAAAAGGATAGCCGGCAGCATCCATGGATGGATCTTCGCTGCCCGGCACGGGAATCCACTCCTTTCCACTCAACTCGAAGGAGAGGGTCTGGGTCCAGGTATCGACACCGTCGGTCAAGAGGGCGTCGAAGATCAGCGCGTCCCCCATGTAGCCTGACTCCACCTCAAATTCAAAAGCTCCGTCCACCGACACCGCGTCACCGGGAGCCAACGGGGTCACTCCAAAGCCGGCGTCATCCACATCCAGGGTGGCCAATGCCTGGGATTCAGCGGCGAGGCTCAAGGTCACTCCCACTTCCCCTGCTGTGGAACGAGCGCCGATGTTCTGCACCGTGGCAGAGAGTTCGATTCTCTCCCCTCGGTCGAGGATTCCATCCCCGGTATAGCCGTCATAGACGGAAGTGGCCACGATCTGAGGATGGGCGTACGGAACGGGAACTTCTATCGGGACCAGGAACTCCTCCACCCCATCCGTCAGGGTCAGCAGCAGAGACAGCGGGGAGTTGTCCCGGTGATCACTGGCGATGGAGAGGATGAAGGGGGCGGCCTGGGAGACCTCCTCTCCCGTGGAGACTGGATGATCAGCAAACTCCACGGCCTCCCCATCCACCACCGTGGCATGGGGATCGTCTGAAGTCAGGGTGCCGGTGAGAGGTCCCTGGGTCACCGTTCCCTGGTTGCGAACCGTCACTCCCAGAGACACCGCTGAATCCCCGGGGGTGGGATCGACGGGGTCGGTGACCACTCCAGACGCCACGAAGGAGGGGGGATCGGGTAACCACACCCTCACCCTCTCCCCAGGAGGAATGGCAATGGGAAGTCCGGATGGCTGCTGGGGAATCCCGTCCCAGGTGATGGTGAACTCCGTCACCTGCGCCTCGTAAAGACCGGCATTCTGGGCCTCGACGAACCAGCGAGATGGGCCCGCCAGAGGGGGAAGCAACGCGGCAGCCTCAGTAAGATCCACCTCCCAAAGGAAACCGTCCACATCGGCCAGATGAGTCGCTTCAAACCCGGGTGCGGTGGGATCTCCCGCCCCAAGTCGCAAAGAGACTTCGCCTGAAGCCAGGGCATCCACCCCCACGGTAGCCGTCGACGCCTGTCCCATCAGCACCGAAAAGGGAAGCTCCACTTGAATGGTGCCATCGGTGGCAACCAAAACGAATTCCAACCGGGAATTGTCGGAATGCGCGGGGTCCACGGTGATCTGCCAAGGAGGGGACGGGGAAGCGGAGGCTCCAGCCGCCAGGATTCCATAAGATGTGGCCGGGTCGGCGATGGAGATCTGGGGATCGGAGGTTTGGAGAGTCGCCGTCACCCCTTGAGCATCCACGTCCCCTACGTTGAGAAGCTCGGCGGAGAGGGTGACGGTATCGCCGGGGCCGAAGTTCCCGGGCTCCACGGTAACGTCACCAATATCGAGTCGGGGATGAGGCGATCCCACATAGATATCATCGAGGAACCAACGGTCCGCTGGCCACTCACTCTGATGAACGAATGCGATATAGACAGCTTCCATTCCCACATAAGGAGACAGGTCATAGGTGGCTGATGCTCCCCATTGCCCCTCGGGCGGGGATGGAAGGGCTTCCACCAGAGGAACAAACTCCCCATCGTAGGGGGCTCCACTGCCCACCGACACATAGGCTCCGTGGATTTCCAGGTCGGCGGTGTATTGCCCCATCTCGTACCAGGAGAGGGAAACCGTTTCCACGCCAGTCAGGTTGATGGGGGGCGAGATCAGCCAATCCAGGATGGGGCCAGCAAGTCCAGAGATTCCATCGGCGTGCCAGACGGATGCGTCTCCCGAGAGGGATGCCTGGGTGGTGATGTCCCAGTCATAGTGAGGAAATCCCTGGTTATAAAGGGTCCACCCCCTGGCCAGGAGGGAGCCTTCCCCGTCGAAGGTCTCGGTGAATGGAAGGGGCGTGCCCACCACCCGAGTGGCGAAGGAGTGGAAAGATTCTGGTGCCCCCTCGGGAGAGGTGGCCTCCCCACGGGGAGTACCGATGTCGCTGGCCTTGATGTAGTAATCCACCCCTGCTGTGGTGACGTCCGTCCCCTCGATGGTGGCGATCCAGGTTCCGTCCTCGGTTTCAGTGAAGAACCGGGCCACCCAGGAGGTGGTGTCGTGGGGCCGGAGAAAGAGGGTGACCGAACCGACTCCCTCCTCATCGGTCACCTGGCATTGCAGTTCCACGGTGGTGCCTGCCGCCTGGCCATCGGTGATGGGGGTGTGTTCGATGACCGGCGGGGTTGCCGCAGCCCCGGCATCGTCATCGTCTCCGGAAGAATCGGTGGTACAGCCGGTGAGGCCTCCCAGCAGGGCCATTCCCATGATTGCGAGGAGAGGAAACAAGAAGCGAGCCATCATCCGATCACCCTGCCGGTGGTGGGGGTGGGGAGCGATCACAGTTCCCAGCAACGGGCGTAGCAGCCCTCTCCCACCACGTTCTGCCCGGAGTCGATGATGCTCACACAGGAATATCCCCGGGGGCATTCCTGGCCGAGGGAGCAATCCACCAGGCAGTAGCGGGATCCGTCGGGGGAGCCGATGTCCAGGCAATAGTTGGTGCCACCACAGTCAGAATCGACTTTGCAGGTGTGGCAGTATGCCCCGCCGGCGTCATAGCACTCCCCGGTCAGGGTGTTGCAGTACTGCCCAAGAGCACAGTCCAACTCCGTGTCTCGGCAGCCGTTCTCTACACACTGCCCGCTGGTGTCACAGCGATGGTAGGGATAGCAGTCCCGGTCGTACTCACAGCCCGCAGTACAAGTGCCACTGTCAGCATTGCAGAAGTGTTCCATGGGACAGGTAGAGCTGTCCATGCAGGTCCGGGCTACGCACTGTCCCTCCATGCACACTTCCGAAGAGGCGCAATTGAGATTCTGCTCACACTCCTTGCTCTTGCATCCCCAGGCGAGAAGGGACACCAGCGCCAGAATCATCGCCCCACACAACCGAGTCAACGGCATCACGAACCACTCTCCTCGGTGTTGGGTCGGGCAGAAACAGTGTAGTGAGCGGTAATCGTAGAGGCGGAGGGCGGGAGGTTGCCCTGGTCAAACACGATGCTGTTCTGCTCCGCCAGATAGGACCATGTCGTGGTTTCTTCTTCATCGATCTTCACCACCAGGGTGGCCAGATCCGGCCAACGAGAAAGGTAGAACTCCGCTTGAAGGCCGGAGATGTTCAGTCCCAACTCCCTGACCAGGGGTCCAAACTCGGCGTCGCAAATGGAGGAGATGATGCCATTGGTGCGGGTGGCCAGATCGATATAGCGGGACCCTGGAACTGCTGGATACTGGTCGTCCTCGGAGATCGAGCAACCATCGGGAAGAGGCCCTACCACCGCCGACATGTTCATCAGCCGACTGTCCCGATAGGCCTCATAGCCCTCAGGAGACTTCACTGCGTAGAAGAAATCCAGGTACAGGTCCACCGGATCAGGGGAAGAGTCTTCCTCATCGGAGACGAACACGATGGACAGGGAGGCCTCCTCCCTGAGAAAATCCTGGTTTTCTGCCGCAAGCAACTCGGGAGAAAGGGCCAGGCGAGCCGCATCCAGACCCGCCTCGTATCCCGAGCCGGTGGTGCCCAGGCTCACCGTCTCCACAAACAGGGCCTCCGCCTCGTCGTAGGGCATCTCCGAGGTCACCAGGGGACCCTGAAGGCGACCGGACTGACCGATATCGTCCGTGTCGGTGGTGATCACTCCGATCTGGTAGTTGACGTCGGCATCCTCAAACGCCTCAATGAAGCTGCCAAAGTTGGAGGCCAGCTTTTCCTGCTCGTCCACCATGGAACAGGAGTTATCCACCACCAGGAGGACATCCACCACGTTGCGGGTCTCCTGGGTCCAGGCATCGGTCTGCTCATTGTTCCGCAGATCGTAGTCGGTGCAGGAGACCAGAAGAGGGAGGACCAGCGCTCCCCATCCATTGAGGTTCATCACGCTCACTCCTGTTGGAACAAAATCACCAGGTACTCGATGATTCGCTGCACGTCGTCAGTGGTCTGGGCCTCATTGTGGAAGGAGGTGTACACCACCTTGCCTCCCCGATCACCAACGTCGAAGGTCACCAGGAGGGGAACATCGGGGAGGGAGACCTCATCTCCGTTTTCCCGATCCTTGTAGGCGACATCACCTCGGATGAGCACTCGGGCAGAGGAGTCCTCCATTACTGCCCAATCGGAGTTGTTGAACACCAGATTGAGATCGTCACTCCCCTCAGGCAGCTCCAGGGCCTCACGCAAGTCCTCATCCACCACCCTGGCTTGAACGTTGCGAGCGGTCAGCCCCCTTTGCGCGGCATCAATGTTGTCGTCATTCCCCAGGAAGTCGATGTAATCGGGGAAGGCCCTCTCCACCAGCTCATAGGCCCAGTCAGACGCGTAGAGCTTGCCCCCGTATTCCACATAATCCCTCAGGTTGGCGATGATGGAGGCATCGGAGACAAGCCCGTCATCCCGGGTGGAGGCATCGTTATAGACGTACTCCCCAGTACCCCTCATCCCGCAATCCAGGAAAAGGACATCGTACTCCGAGAGGGTGGTGGAATCGGCGAGCACGTCCTCCACTTCAGGAGTGAGGATGGTGTGATCGTATTCATCCACCAGGGGATAGGAAGGGCCCGACAGGTAGCCGTCCACCCGGCCATAGGTGACCTCCAGAGAGGTCAACACGAGCTCAACGCTGTCAAAATCCCCAGTAACGACAGCAACTTCCCCAAGATCAAGCCGGGTGAGGCCGGTGTCCTGGCAGGCACCCGCAGCCAGCGCCAGTCCGGCCGCTGCCGTGATCCTTCGAAGGGGGGAAACAGAACTCTTGAGCCACGCAGACATGAACGAAGGATTCACTGGGACCTCAAGGACATGGAGCCAGCCCACCCCAGACCGGTGCTGGCCTGGTTCTTTCCCCCGGATCCGAAGGGCAGGTAGAACTCGGGGACGTCGGCACGACCATCGGCAAGGGCCAGGGTACCGCTCCCCTCGGGGATCAAGGCCAGTTGATCAGGGTCCCACTGCCAGTACCCATCATCCCAGGGGATCACCAGGAGAAACCGGCTGTATCCGGTTTCATCACTGGTCTGGAGCACCAGGGACAGCCCCGCTACGTCGTAGGTCTCCCCAATGGTCCATTCCACTCCCAAGGACTCGTGAGGATCATGAACAAAGTTGTCGCACAGAAGGGGAGACACCAGGGTGATGTCCTTGGGAATGGTGGTGAAGATCACTCCGTTGTCCAGGGGCGCTCCGGTTTCGGCGTTGATGCAGTCATCGCAGGTGAAAGCGGGGACCTGTTCGGGATCGTCGGATCCGGGCACCTCCAGGCGGAAGGGGGTGTTGAAGGGGTGATCCTCCAGGGTCAATTCGTAGCTGGGGACGTAGTAGGTGAAGCCCGAATAGGAATCCACGTAACGAGAGAGGGTGATGGTCAGGGTGTTGTCCAGGGAAACGAAGTACACCTCCTCTCCGGCGTCGAAGGTGCGGGGAGAGGGGCAGTCCTGATAGTCGGTGGAGACATCGAAGTTGTATTCGTTGTCATAGGGGAAGGCCATGATGGGAGGGGGTCCACAAGAGATATCCAGGGGCTGATAGAACACCACCGACGCCGACACACTCTCTTCCACAGAGCAGTCCTCGGCCACGATGTTGCGGCTGACCGACATGCCCAACGATACCTGCACCAGGTCCAGGTTCACCGGGGTCTCCAGCACCTCGAATCCGTCATGAATGGTCAGGACTTCATCGGCGGAAGTGATGATCACGTCTCTCATCCCGATCTCGGCGGCGTTGCTGATGTGCATCCGACCGAAGGCGTTTACCGGGTCGATGACATCCACGAAATCGATTTCGATATCGGGCCCCAGGTAGACACTGGTCATCCCCTCTTCAAAGGTGGTGTTGGTGCCAAACATGGTGAAGTCCAACGTCTGGCCCTGGGAACCCTGGTCGGGATCGAAGGTGACGGTCACCGCCGCCCGGTCGATCTGGAAGGCCTGGGGAGCCGTCCAGGCATTGCTGCCGTTGAACACGGTGACATCCCTGAAACCGGGAGAGGCGCTGGGCTCGATGGAGATGGTGGCCGTGGCCAGAGTTGTAGAAGCGACCACCACTGCATCCACGTATACCCCCTCACCAAAGCTCGCCTGAGTGTAGCCATCCTGGAAGGCGGTATTGATGCCGGTCAGGGTGACCTCTACCGTCTCTCCCAATCGTCCATAAGCAGGATCGATGGTGATTCCTCCCGTTTGGACCACGAACCCATCCTCGATCACCACTTCATCCCCCCCCCATTGCACGGTCACATCCCGCCTCCCCAAGGTGGCGTCAGCGGCAATGACGATCTGGGCGGTGGCATAGGTGTCCCCGGAAACGGTGACCCCTCCGACCTCAATGCCTTCCCCCATGTCCAGTTGAGGAGAATCGCTGGACCAGGTGGTGGCGGTCCCTCGGAGAATCACCTCCATGGCCATCCCCTGTCCCCCGGCGGTGTTGTCCAAGCGCACCAGGGCGATCCTCTCGGGAGTCTCCGTGCCTGGGGCGGTACACCCGGACAGCACGGGCGAAAGGGACGTGAGGGCGAGAAGGAGAAGCAGCCAGCGTTTCATCGCCGCATCCTCGGCCTGGGCCTGGGGATGATGACCATCTCCCGAGCGCACAACGACCAGCCCTGAATGGGCCAAAGCGATGATAGGCGCACACCTGGGGGGGTGTCAAAGTCTTTCCTTTGGCGGCGAGGCGGGGACAGAGGGGGGATTCCTGAGTAGAATCAGAGCCTCATGCGAACGATTCTGGGCATTGATGAAGCGGGGCGCGGCTGTGTGCTGGGCCCCATGGTGGTGGTGGGCTATCAGGTGGAAGAGTCCCGCCTGGCAGAGCTGGTTCGCCTGGGAGCCAGGGACTCCAAGGCATTGAGTCCTTCTCGGCGGGAAGGGATGGAAAGGGATCTGTACGACCTGGCCCATCGGGTCGAGATTCGGGAGTTTCCCCCTTCCGTCCTGGATGGGGGGAACCTCAACGACCTGGGGTTTCAAGCAACGTTGGAGATGATCTCTGCCACGTCTCCTCACCAGGTTCAGCTGGACGCCCCGGTTCAGGGAGCTTTCTGTGTTGCCTATGCCCTTCGCCTCGCCACTGCCTTGGGCCCCCTGGCTCCCCCGCAAATCACCGCAGAGAATCAGGCCGAAGATCGGTATCCTGCGGTGGGGGCCGCCTCCATCCTCGCCAAGTTGCGGCGGGATGCTCACATCGCCAACCTTCGCCTCCTCCATGGAGATATCGGCTCAGGATATCCCAGCGACCCCCGCACCAGGGCTTTTCTGGCCGACTGCTTGAGCCAAGGAACACCCCTCCCCTCCTGCGTGCGAACTCGCTGGAAAACGTTGCAGAATATCGCCGGGACACACCGACAGGGGGAATTGTTCTGAACCCTTCTCCCCATCTCTCCCTGGCCATCCCCCTCTATAACGAGGAGGGGAACGTGGCGGCGTTGACCCAGGGCCTGATGGACGCCGCTTCTTCGTCGAAGCTCCTCCTTCAGGTGGTGTTGGTGAACAATGGCAGCACGGATCGCACCGGAGAGGTCATAGACGAGTTGGCCTCCTCCTTCCCCGCCGTGGAAGCCCTCCATCTCGCCTCCAACCTGGGATATGGCGGCGGGATCCTTGCCGGGATGGGGATTTGCCGGGGTGCCATTCGGGGCTACATGTGGGGAGATGGGCAGATCCGCCCCGAGGTGGCCTTCGAGTGCTACCGCCAGATGCTGGCCATGGACTTGGACATGTGCAAAGCCCGCCGCATCGAGAGGCACGACGGCCTGACTCGACTCCTCACCACACGCACCTACAATGCCGTTCTTCCTCTGCTTTTTCCCGTTGGAACCCGGGATGCCAACGGCTGCCCCAAGCTGTTTACTGCCTCGGCTTGGGAGCGCCTCCAACCCCAGTCCAAGGATTGGTTTCTCGATCCAGAGATCATGATTCGTGCCCGGCGCTTGGGGCTTCGCATTGGAGAGGTGGACTCGGTGTTTCACGCTCGCGCCCATGGCCGTTCCAAGGTTCGGATGTCCACGGTAATGGAATTTGCCCGCCATCTGCTGATCTGGCGGCTCAAAGGTTGGCCATGAGTGACCTGTTGCCCCGAGTGGTGATTTTGTGTGGTGGTCAGGGCACCCGGCTCAAGGAGGAGACCGAGTTCCGTCCCAAGCCCATGGTGGAAGTGGGAGGGCGCCCCCTCCTATGGCACATCATGCAGAGCTATGCCGCTCAAGGATTTCGTTCCTTTGTGCTGGCCTTGGGTTTCAAGGGACATGTCATCCGCGACTGGTTTCTCAACTACAGGGCCTTTACAGAGGACTTCACCTTCCTTCCCGGAGATGGTGGGGGAATCACTTGGCATGGCGAATTGGATATCTCCGGTTGGGAGATCACCTTTGTCGATACCGGCGAAAACACCCCTACCGGAGGGCGTGTCCTGCGCCTGGCCCGCCACATCCGTGGTGACACCTTCATGCTGACCTATGGGGATGGAGTATCGGACATTGATGCCCAGGCCCTCCTCCGCTTTCACCGCCAGCATGGCCGGATGGCCACCGTCACCGGCCTGCGTCCGGTCAGCCGCTTCGGAGTCCTGGAGACGAACGAGTCCGGCCTGGTCACCCGCTTTCGCGAAAAGCCCCAACTCGACGGCATGGTGTCGGGCGGATTTTTCGTACTGGACAGGCGGGTCGTAGACCTGCTGGACGATGATGGCGCGTTTGAAGGGGCGCCCATGGAGAAGCTGGCCAATCAGGGTGAGCTGATGGCATACGGGCACGACGGATTCTGGTTCAGCGTAGACACCTACCGAGACTATCTGGAAATCAACCGCATGTGGGAGGCGGGAATACGCCCCTGGCAGAGGCCTGAAAAATGAAAGGGGCCGCGCTGGTTACTGCCAACGCGGCCCCTTCATTGCTCGACTGCGGCCGCCACCGCAGCACGAACTGCCACGCCCTTCCTGGACGCTGGCACGCCGTCATGGCGCGCTGCCCGAGGTCGAGGTCCTCCTGACCTCACTACGCACCGAGGCTTCCAGCCCCCGGACCTTTCGTCCATCGCTTCATGGATGAGAGCTCTTCCTGAAACCGAACGCCGCCGATGCAGAAGACACCACAAAGCAGCCGAAAACATCACGCCCATCCCGGGCTCCCCTCTTGGGGCACAGCCTCCTGGCTGCGGGCATCCTGCCGAGGCCATCCTGGCTGTTCCGCTCACTCCGTACCCCGTCGTGGGGTTTGTCTCCTTGCCTCGCGCTGCCACCACTTGGAGCACGGATCGCGCCAGCTCGGGGCGCGGCGCAGTTTTTGTGGAAAATAAAAATTTATTAATAATCCTAAATAGATACAGGATGACGAGTCATGCGCAAGGCAGAAAATCGGGGGGAGAGAGGCTTTCGGGAAGCGCAATTTCATGCGCTGCGCAAATATTTACACCATTCGTGCATGGTTATGCACTCACCTCCCTTCACGGATCTCTTCCAATCGACGCCTCTCCACATAGATGGCGGGAGTCCCAGGGGGAGGAGGGGAATCCCAACGAAAGCCGGGGGGAAGGGGATGCCCTGAGGCAGCGATGCAGAGATCCAGAACGTAATTCCCCACCGCAGTGCCGACCCGGGGCCGGGCCTCCCTGGCCAGGGCCGCCACCACCTGGGGAGCCGGCAGTTCGGCCAGACCCCGCCCTCCCAAGGCCTCTGCTCCCAAGGCGCCATCGGTCTGCAGAAGACGACTCCCCCACCCCATGCGGAAGGGGAGGAGATTCGCCGCCGCCGTGATGCCGTTGACCATCAGCAGAGGGCGCACCCAGCGTGAGGCATCCGGATCCCCCACCCACCCCAACATCAACGCTCCATGAAAAGCGAACTGCGCCAGGACACCACCGTAGTGATAGAGGGCCTGGGCGGTGCGCCCCATGGCGGGGCGGGCGGGAAAGGCTACCGTCGCCCCTCCTCCCAAGGGATTCACGCCGATGAAAAGATTGAAGGTTTTCCCCAGGGGAAGCAGAAGGTAGGGGGGGCCGCTGCCTACTCCCGCCGCCGCAACGTAGAAGCCGACGAGGCGCCCCATCAGCCCGTGACCGGCCTCGTGAACCACCGCCACCAAGGGGAACGCCCACAGGAGATGGAGCCACCGCTCCCAGGAAGGATCCACTCTCACTCTCCGGAATCAGGAAAGATCGACCTGAACGGGATGCCCGGGACGAGAGACCGGGCGACTCAAAATCCGTCGCAATTCTTCTTCCCGAGAAGAGTCGGCAAGGAGCACCAGGCGAAGAGCCCGGTCGGGATCCTCCATCCGCGCCGCCGTTGCTGAAAGCCCATCCACCAACAGGGAGAGCCCAGTCGACAGGGGGATGCGCCCCCTGATCAGATCCACCGGATCCAAGACGATCTCCGACGCTCCTGCCCCTGCCAGGGTCTGGGCGACATGCTGCACTGCCTGGGCGCAGGCCCTTGCATCAAAAGCAGCACTGCTCCCCAATCCAAACAGGAACACTCGCCGGAAGGGAAGGCGCCCTTGGGTGGCAGTCAGGAGATTCTCTCCAAAGGCCCCGGCAAACCTCTCTTGAAGGAGGAGGCGCGACAAGGCTCCGTTCATCCTCCAATCGATCCATCCGCAGGAATCCCGGAGAGGCCTTTCGTCGGCGAAGATCCCGCAGGCCGCCGATTCCGCCCCCTCCACCCGGTCGATGGGACCCCGAGACAGGCTCACATCCAAACGCATGGTCCCCTCAGCCCCCACTGGGGCGGCGGTTGTCGGTCTTCTTGAACTCCACTTGACGGGCGATCCGGTCCAGGATGCCGTTGATGAACGCCCCGGACTCCTTGGTGGAGTAGGCCTTGCCCAGCTCAATGGCCTCGTTGATGGTGACCATCACCGGAATATCCGGGCAGTGAAGGAACTCGTAGACGCCAATTCGCAGCACGTTGCGATCCACGCAGGGCATCCGAGACATCTTCCAGTTCACCGAAAACTGTTCGATGATCCCGTCAATACGGCGACGGTTCTCCCACACCCCGCGCACGATGCGGTGGGTGAACTCCACGACTTCTGCGGGTGGACTCTGCTCTTCCTGATCCTCCCAGAACAGGCTCTCCCCGTCTCCGGGAGGGACGGAGGCCAGGTCGGCAGGGTAGAGGATTTGAAGGGCACACTCTCTGGCCTGGCGACGATTACCCACAACTCACCCCTCGCCAGTCATGGCCCACCGCTTGCCTGGTTGCCGGTTTCATCACGATGATCCCTCTTCCACGGATTCGGGGGGTACCCTGTCCACGACTTCAAGCCCAAAACCATCAATGCCGGGAATCTTGAGGTTGACGTTGTGAGTCAGCAGTTGAAGACGGCGCACCCCAATATCCACCAGGACCTGTGCACCGATTCCGTAATCCCGAAGAGCCACTGGATAGGGTTCTGAGACCACCAGAGGTCCGATGTCCTGCATCCTCACCACGTCGGAGGAGTGATCCCCCAGGCGGCGGATGAGATCGTGGGCCTTGAAGGGGCGAAGAATGTAGAGAAGAACTCCCCGTCCCACCCGTGCCAGGGCTTGCAGGGAAGGGCCCAGCAGGGTGCCTCCGTCGCGTCTCAGCGCGTCAAAAGCGTCTCCCCACACGTCGCTGGAGTGGACCCGGACCGGAACCACCTCGTCTCCGAAGGAGGCTCCTGACGGCGATTCTCCCAAGGTCAAGGCCAGGTAGTGAAGCTCGTTGACGGCGTTGCCATACACCCTCACCCGAAAGGTACCGTGGGCAGTATGAAGGCTGGAGGTCGCTTGGAGGTGAATGAGTCTCTCGGTTCTCAGCCGGTGGGCGATGAGATCGGCCACGGTGAGGATGCGAAGATGATGGCGCCTGGCAAAGGCCTTGAGTTCAGGAAGGCGGGCCATGGTCCCGTCTTCGTTCATGATTTCGCAGATCACCCCCGACGGAGCGAACCCTGCCAACCGAGCCAGATCTACCGAACCCTCGGTCTGTCCGGAGCGCACCAGCACCCCACCATCTCTCGCCCTCAAAGGAAAAACGTGGCCGGGACTGACCAGATCGTCGGGCACGGTTTCCGGGTCGATGGCACAACGGATGGTGGTGGCCCGATCCGCCGCCGAAATTCCGGTGCTGACCCCCCGTCTCGCTTCCACCGAGACGGTGAACGCGGTGGTGTAACGGGAGGTGTTGTCCCTCACCATCATGGGCAGGCGCAGGTGGTCAACCCTCTCTTCGGTGAGAGAAAGACAGATCAGGCCCCTGCCATAGGTGGCCATGAAGTTGATGGCTTCGGGAGTGACCCGAGAGGCGGCCATCACCAGATCCCCCTCGTTCTCCCGATCCTCATCATCGACAAGGATCACCATGCGCCCGGCGCGGATCTCTTCCAGAGCAGCTTCCACTCGCAGGCGGGGGTCGTCAGACATCGGTTGGAATTCCATGTTCATCCTGGGAGGGGGCTAGCGCCCGGTAATAAAGCCTCTTGACTGCAGCGGGTCAAGAGAACTGAGGTAGGGGTGGACCAGGGATTGGATGTACTTCCCCACCAGATCCGCCTCCAGATTGACCCGGTGGCCGAACTCCAGGTCGGCCAGGGTGGTCTCCGAGAGGGTGTGGGGGATGAGCATGACGTGAAAGGTTCCGTCTGCATCTACTCCGTTGACGGTGAGGGACACCCCATTGATGGCGACGCTGCCCTTATGAACCAGGAGGGCATGAATCGGAGGGGGGGCGAAAAAACGAAACAGAGCCACTTCGCCTTGAACCTCCCGAGAAACCAGGTGCCCCATCCCGTCCACATGACCGGAGACCAGGTGCCCTCCCAGGCGGTCGCCCAGGGCAAGGGCCCTCTCCAGGTTGAAACGACTGGCTGGTTTCCGATCCCCAAGGGTGGTCAGGGCCAGGGTTTCCGGGGAGATGTCGACCCAGAACTCCTGATCCTCCTGGTGGGCCACCACCGTCAGACACACTCCATCAACGGCGATGGATTCTCCCATCTGCAAACCAGGAAGGGGGCGCTGGGAGACGAGGCCCAGCCGTAACCCTGCTCCGGTCTTTTCCCGGGAACTCATCGTCCCCATTGTCTGGACGAGCCCTGTGAACATCAGGAGTCCCTTTGCCTGGGCTGAGTTCGACCCTCAATGAGCCAATCCCTCCCCAGCCTGAGGTGTCGCACCCCCTCCAGGGAAAGAGCACCTTCCAAGGAGGCAACCCCCTCTCCTCCGATCATCCCCTGGGCATCTCGTCCCCCCACCAGGCGGGGAGCCAGATAGGCCTGGACATGATCCACCAGGCCGGCATCCAGGAACCCCCCCGCCACCTCCGCTCCTCCTTCCACCACAACATCAGCAATGTCCGCCTGGTGCAAGATTCGCAGCGCCTCATGGAGATCCACACGCTCTCCTGCGCCCGCAGGCACAACCCTCGCCTGACTCCGGAGGGAAGGGGCCGCCGGGGACGAGGCTCCCGCTTCGGTGGTGATGATCCATACCGGACCCCCCCGAGGATCAAAAATCCGCGCGTCGGGGGGAGTTCGCAGGCGACTGTCCAGCACGATGCGGGCCGGCTGCTGCCCCCTCCTGCCGCCGGATCGGGCCGTCAAACGAGGATCGTCCGCCAAAATCGTCCCCACTCCCACCAACAGAGCCTGGGCTTGAGCTCTCCGGCGATGGGCGTGGGCCCGGGCCAACTCCCCGGTAATCCATTGGGACATTCCGGTGCGGGTGGCCGTTCGCCCATCCAAGGTCGCTGCCATTTTGAGGGTGATGTGGGGTCTTCTCTTGGTGACCCATGTCTCATGGATCCGGTTCAGATCGCGAGCCTCATCTCCCAGCACTCCCAGAGCCACTGCCAGACCGGCTCCCTCCAGAATGTCCATCCCTCGGCCGTTGACCAGGGGATTGGGATCGAGGGTGGCCACCACCACTCGGCCGATGCCGCTGCGAAGAAGGGCGTCGGTGCAAGGGGGAGTGCGGCCGTGATGGCAGCAGGGCTCCAGAGTGACATACATCGTCGCCCCCGCCGCCCGGCCCCCCAGAGGAAGGAGGGCGTCCACCTCAGCATGAAGACCTCCCACCCGACGGTGCCAGCCCTGGGATAGGATCTGACCCTCCTTCACCACGACCGCGCCCACCATGGGATTGGGATGGGTGGTACCCCTCCCTCGGGAAGCCAGCCGCAAGGCCAGCCTCATCCACCGTTGATCGTCGGTCACAGCCCTCCCTCGGTGCCCGAGGTGCCGCCACCGAACTTGTCCTGCCACAGCTTGTCCAGAGCCGCCCGAAACTCCCTCATGTCCTGGAACTGCCTGTATACGCTGGCAAATCGGACATATGCGACATCGTCGATCCCTTGAAGCAGACCCATGACCTCTTCCCCCACCGTGGCGGCCGACACCTCCCTCTCTCCCCGAGCCTGGAGGCGCTGCTCCAGTTCGTCCACCGCCCGATCAATGACATCTGCAGAAACCGGTCTCTTCCGGCAGGCGATGCGAAGACCCGCCACGATCTTGGAACGGTCAAACGGTTCCCGACGTCCGTCTTTCTTCACCACCAGGAGGGGGGATAGCTCCTCGACCCTCTCATGAGTGGTGAAGCGCCCCTGGCAGGAGGAGCATTCCCGACGTCTGCGGATGAGGTTTCCGTCCCGGGAGAGGCGGGAATCCACCACCCGATTGTCCAGGCTGGCACACAAGGGACAGCGCATGGAGGCTAGCTCAGGGAGGTGGCGAGGGCAGCCCGCCGGGCCCGATAGATGGGGAACTGCTCACACAACTCCCTCACTTCCGCACGGACCTCCTGCAATCGAACTCCGTCATCGGGGTGGCGAACGATCGCAGCGATCCGGTCGGCGATCCAACTCATCTCCATGGGGCCCATGCCTCGACTGGTGATGGCGGGGGTGCCAATGCGAATGCCGCTGGTGACAAAGGGAGAGCGGGTCTCCCCAGGCACCGTGTTCTTGTTGGCGGTGATTCCCGCCTGCTGGAGGGCCGCTTCTGCCATCTTGCCAGTGACCCCCGTTCGAGTCAGATCCACCAGCATCAGGTGGTTGTCCGTCCCGCCGGAGACGAGGTCCAGATCGTGGTGCATCAGGCGCTCCGCCAGGACCCGTGCGTTGCCAACCACCGCTTCTGAGTACGTGCGGAAGGAGGGGGTCAGCGCTTCCCCGAAGGCCACCGCCTTGGCAGCAATGACATGCTCCAGGGGACCGCCTTGGATACCGGGGAAGACCTGCTTGTTGATGGCATCCCCATGCTCGGCGTCGCTCATCACCATGCCTCCCCGGGGGCCCCGCAGAGTCTTGTGAGTGGTGGTGGTGACGTAATGACAGACCGGCACTGGATCGGGGTGAAGTCCCGCCGCCACCAGCCCGGCCACATGGGCGATATCGGCCATCAACAGGGCCCCGACTTCATCCGCAATGGCCCGAAAGCGATCAAAGGGGATGAGGCGGGAGTAGGCGGAGGCCCCCACAATGATCAGGCGAGGGCGATGTTCCTTGGCCTGGGCCGCCACCTGATCAAAGTCGATGCGATGGTGGGTGGGGTCCACTCCGTAGGCCACCACCCGAAAAAGCTGCCCGGAGAAGTTCACCGGACTGCCGTGGGTCAGGTGTCCTCCATGGGAGAGGTTCATCCCCAGGATGGTGTCCCCGGGACGCAAGGCGGAGAGATAGACCGCCATGTTGGCCTGGGAGCCTGAATGGGGTTGGACATTCACCGAAGCCGCGCCGAACAGCTTCTTGGCCCTGTCGATGGCCAGTTCCTCCACCCGGTCCACAAACTCGCAGCCACCATAGTACCGCTTGCGGGGCAGCCCCTCGGCGTACTTGTTGGTAAGGACCGAGCCTTGAGCCTCCAGAACCGCTTCGCTGACGTAGTTTTCCGACGCGATCAGTTCCAGCCCATCATGCTGCCTCTCTGCTTCGGCAAAAATGGCAGCGGCGATTTCGGGATCTTGATGAGAGAGAGCGGACATGAACAGGGGCTCCAGTTCACTCGGAGGCAGCGCCAACCGGGTGAGGACGTTCAGGAAGATGACTCGATCTTCTGGACCCTGCGGGCATGACGCCCCCCCTCAAAGCGGGCCCCCAGCCAGGCAAAGACGATGTCTCGCGCCAGACCGCCGCCTACCACCCGGGCCCCCAGGCACAGGATGTTGGCATCGTTGTGTTCCCGAGCCATGCGGGCGGAGAACGTATCCGACACTACAGCGGCGCGGACGCCAGAGAATCGATTGGCGGTCATGGCCATTCCCTGGCCAGTGCCACAAACCAGGATGCCCCCTTCTGCTTCCCCCGAGGCCACCTTGCCGGCAGCGGCAGCGGCAAAATCGGGATAGTCGCAGGAGGCATGACCTTCAGTTCCCACGTCCACCACCGAATGGCCCGCTTCCCTCAGCCAACCGGCGATCTCTCCTTTGAGATCCACTCCCCCATGATCCGCTCCGATGACCAGCTTCATGGTGACTCCTTGCCTGCTGTCCCGCCTCGACTCCTCGCCGTGTCAGACAGCGCGAAAGGCAAGACAGGCGTTGGTGCCTCCAAAGCCGAAGGCATTGCTGAGCACCCCCTTCACCCGGAGTTCCCGGGGATGATTGGGGATGTAGTCCAAGTCGCATTCGGGATCAGGGTTCTCTTGGTTGATGGTGGGAGGAAGGATTCCCCGATGGAGGGCCAGGACCGCCACCACCGTCTCCAACCCGCCGGCGGCGCCGAGGAGATGGCCGGTCATGGATTTGGTGGAGGACACCGCCAGACGACGAGCGTGCTCACCAAAAACCGCTTTCAATGCCTGGGTCTCCGCCACATCGTTGTAGGGCGTGGAGGTACCGTGGGCATTGACGTATCCGATGTCCGACAGGCTCATCCCCCCGTCCCTCAAGGTCATCCTCATGCATTCCATCGCCCCGACTCCACCAGGAGCAGGGGCGGTGATGTGATGGGCGTCGGCGTTGGCACCATAACCGGCCAACTCGCAATAGATCCGAGCTCCTCGTGTCCGGGCATGCTCTTCCGACTCGAGAACCACCACCCCCGCTCCCTCCCCCATGACGAACCCATCCCTCTGTGCATCAAAGGGACGACTTGCCCGCTGGGGATCGTCGTTGCGCTCCGACAGGGCTCGCATCTTCCCGAACCCCGCCACGGCGATGGGGGTAATGGGAGCTTCAGCGCCACCGGCGATGATGACGTCAGCCTTGCCGGCACGGATGGCGTCTGCCGCTTCACCGATGGAGTGATTGCCGGTGGCGCATGCCGAGACATGAGAGAAGTTGGGGCCCTTGGCCCCCAGGAGGATGGAGACGTAACCACTGGCCATGTTCACCAGAAGCTTGGGGATCACAAAGGGAGACACCCGCCCCGGACCCTTCTCCACCCGGTTCTGGTCCGCCTCGGTAATCGTGATGATCCCCCCAATGCCGGAACCGATGTAGCACCCCACCCGCCCGGCGTTGGCCTCATCAATCACCAGACCGGCGTCCTCCACAGCCATGCACGCCGAGGCGACAGCAAACTGGATGAACCGGTCCAGCTTTTTGACTTCTTTATGGTCGATCCAGACGGCGGGATCGAAGCCCTTGACCTCGGCAGCGAAGGTCGCCGGATAGCCGGTGGCATCAAACTGGGTGATGGGACCCACCCCGGACCGCCCTTCCAGCAGCCCTGCCCAGGTGGACTCCACGTTCAGCCCCAGGGGGCTTACTGCCCCCAGGCCGGTCACCACGACGTTGCGTCTCACGGTGTCTCCCATGCCGACGCCCCCCGAAGGAGTGCCTCTGAAGCAGCAACCTCCCCGAAGAAGGCGAGGGAATTACTTCCCCGAGTGCTGAGTGATGTAGTTGACGGCGTCCTGGACAGTCTGGATCTTCTCAGCTTCCTCGTCGGGGATGTCGGTCTCAAAGGCCTCTTCCATGGCCATGACCAGTTCCACGATGTCCAAGGAGTCCGCCCCCAGGTCTTCGATGAAGGAGGCCTCTGCCTTGACTTCTTCCAACCCAACGCCGAGTTGGTCGCTGATGATCTGCTTCACCCGATCTTCGATACCCATCGTTCCTCCGCTCGGACCGCCCGCAATGGGCCGGTGGAAAGTAAGAGCCATGCTTCCTTCGGGCCGAACGGGCCAGAAAGCGGGCGCAAGATAACAGAAGGTCGCCGGGGTGTCCACGTCGGAAAAGGTCCCCTTGAGCCCCCTCACCCCCTTTTGCCCTCGGCCTCTGTCCATCAGGGCTGAAAGCTCCCCAGGCGCTCTTCCACACGGGTGGTGAGTCCCCTTTCCACCGATCGGCAAGCCAGTCGAAGGGCAGCGGTCATGGCCGTCCCGTCGCTGCGCCCATGGGCCACCACCACTGGCCGGGAGCACCCCAGAAGCAGGGCTCCACCGTGGGTCTCGTACGCGAACCGCTCCTTGAGTCGGCGAAACGCGTCTTTCAGGAGAAGGGCCCCCATTCTTCCCCATAGATCATGGGACAGCTCCCGCCGCACCTCCCTGACCAGCAATTCCGCCATCCCCTCCGACGACTTCAGCAACACGTTGCCGACCAGCCCATCGCACACCGCCACATCCACCGACCCGTTCCACAGGTCCCGTCCCTCGATGACGCCCCGGTACTCCATGGAGGTCCCCCGCAGCAAGGCATGGGCGGCGCGAATGGCTTCATCTCCTTTGCCCTCCTCCTCGCCGTTGCTGAGAAGGCCGACTCTGGGTCGGGCAACCGCCAATTCCACTTCGGCATAAGCGGCTCCCATCGCCGCGAATTGGGCCAGCGCCGAACCGCGACACCCCACGTTGGCACCAATGTCCAGCAGAGCCACCGGGCCCGAAGGCACGGGCAGGGAGGTCACCAGGGCAGGTCTCTCCACTCCTGCCATCCGGGGAAGCACAAACACGGCCATGGCCAGCACCGCCCCGGTGTTTCCCGCCGAAACCAGGGCGTCCACTTCTCCCTGAGCGAGGAGATCAAAGGCGAGACGGAGGGAGGAACCCTTCTTGCGACGCAAGGCCTGAGTGGGATGATCGTGCATTTCCACCACATCGGGGGCGTGGCGAATTTCGATCTCGGAGCGGGTCCCCCCCTGGGCACTCAGCTCCTCTTCCAGGGCACTCTGATCCCCCACCAGCACGATCTGGATGGGAAATCCCATCTCCTCGCCAGCAACACGGAGGGCCCCCTCTACCTCGGCGGTCGGGGACCCCTCGCTACCCATGCCATCGAGAGCGATCCGCATGGGAACAGCCCCTTGGTACCCCGTCCTGAGGAGCTACTCGGCAGCGGAGACCGGCTCTTCCACTGCGGGCATCGCCAACACCTGTCGGCCCCGGTACTGGCCACAGGCCATGCAGACGTGGTGAGACAGCTTGGTGGCTCCACAATGGGGGCAAAGGTGAAAGTGGGTCACCCCCACCAGAGCATCGTGGGAGCGGCGGTTTCCGCGTCGGGAACGGCTCTTCTTTTTCTTTGGGACGGCCATGGTTCCTCCGCAGCGCCCACTCAGGGCAGGCGCGGGACGTCAGGGGTTCAGTGTTCCAAGCGCAAACGAGAGAGGGGGGCAAGGCGGGGATCGACAGCTTTTCCCACGCAACGACACACCTCGTGATTCAAATGAGCACGACAATCGAGACAGATGCCCCGACAATCTTCCCTACAGAGGGGCTTGAAAGGAATTTCCAGGAGGATCTGTTCACGGAGGAGGGCAAGAAAATCAATCTCATCCCCTTCCAGAATGCTGTCGTCCAGTTGTTCCTCGGACAGTTCGGTCTCGCCCGCAAGTTCCTCCTGAGGGCCCTGGAGAAGGTTGGCCCGGAACTCCTTCTCCAACTTCACCTGAATGTCTTCCTGACAACGACTGCACACCGCCGCCAAGACCACGTCGAACCCGCCTTCAACCGCAACCCGATTGGGATGACGACGAACCTTGAGCCACCCTCTCCCCTCCCCCGGGGCTGGCCTCTCTCCTAGTTCTTGAAGGAGGGACTGCCACGCAGGCTGAGGCCCATCCACGCGAAACTCATAGCCCCCTTTGGGGATGTCATCAATGCGGATCAGGAAGGAAGACATGGCCGGATGCACCACCGCCCGGGCGCCGGACAGCGAGGGGCCATTATGGGGAGAGAGGGACCTCTGTCAAGAGTGGGAACAAAGATGGGACACCGCTCCTCCCCTGCCCCCGCCAGCGCCTGGGGACAAGGAGGTTGGGGGGGTGAATCCCCAAAACAGGCATCGAGTCTCGGGTAGCTTCGCCACGTGTATTGAAGGAGGCGGGAGGGCGCTACCTGTTGCTGACCCGTCACCCTTGATACCATGCGCCCTCGAAAGGGCCCTGAAATGCTCCCAACCGTGTTTACTCGAATCCCTGGTGTCCTTCTGCTGGCTGCATCGGCCCTGATGAGTGGTTCCGGTCTCGCCCGCGCAGAACATGTCCTGGTGTTGGACGACACCTCCCCCTCAGCGGCGGAGAGCGCCTGCGGGAGCCTGGGGTACTCCTGCGTGCGGGTAGGCTCTGCCTCGGAATTTGCCACCCAACTCAACGGGGGTGGCTACGACATCGTGGTGGTGGACACGGCATCCATCTACTTCGGGGATTCAGGCGGAGAAGCAGCGCTGCTGGACGCCCACGCCGCCGGATTGCCCATTGTCTTCCACAGCTACGACATGGAATCCCACTCCGCCTATGTCCAGAACTTCGGGGTAGCGATTGGGAACGCCGAATCCGCTGTAAGGCAAATCTATCAAACCACCACCACCTTGTTTACCGAACCCAACTCCGTTCCCAGCAACATTCAGGGGCAGAATCGCAACGGAATCAATTGCGTCGAGGTGGCCCCCCACTCCTCCGATTCTACTGCCTACAAGGTGGCCCTGTACGACACGATTTCCTCGGCGGACGGATCGGCTACGGTCTCCCAGAACCAGCAGGTGGTGGTCCTGGGATTCTCTTCCGACGAGTATGCCTCTCAGGACGGGGATGGGGATGGCACCGCCGACATCATTGAGCTGCTGGCCAACGCCATCTATGTGGTGAACTCCTGTTCCCAGAGCGACGGGGACGGGGATGGGTATTCGGCTTGTGATGGGGACTGCGATGACTCCAGCTACAGCATCGGCCCCGACGCGGTGGAACTCCCTGCGGATGGGGTGGATCAGAATTGCGACGGCAGCGACGGCGCCGATGGAGACGGCGATGGCTCCGGATCGTTGGAGACCGGGGGGGATGATTGCGATGATGCCGACGGCACCGTGCATCCTGGGGCCGCCGAACTCCCCAACGGGGTGGATGATGACTGCGACGCCACAGCCGACGAGGGGACTTCCGCTTATGACGATGACGGAGATGGCTATTGCGAAGGGCCCGATCCCTGCACCGATGGCACCACCCCAGGCGACTGCGACGATGACGACGAGGACTTCTCCCCCGAGGCCACCGAGGCCTGTCACGACCAAGTGGACAACGACTGCGACGGGGCCATGGACGATGCCGATACCGACTGCGGCGGCACCGGAGAAGACGACGACACCGCTGCTGACGATGATGACGATTCAGGTGACCCCCCGCCGTCTACGGTTGGAGGATGTCGCTGTGACTCCAACCCCTCTCCAGGTCTCTCCTTGACCGCCGTGGTAACCATGATGGGTCTGGCCCTCGCGCTGCGTCGCCGCCGCCTCGTTTGATTCCCTCCCCCGATTTCTTTCGACTCCCCCTTCTTTCCGGAGCCTCCATGCGCCTCCCGGCCCTCTCCTTCTTCGTGGCCCTGCTGCTGAGCAGCCCCTCCCTGTCGGTTGCCTCCTCCCCCTCAACCCCCTCGTTGGATGTGGTGCATTACGAGTTGGGAAATGGGCTGGATGTGATCCTTCATCAGGATCGTCAGATCCCCGTGGTGGCGGTGAGCGTCTGGTATCACGTCGGCTCCAAGCAGGAGACGGAGGGACTGACTGGATTCGCTCATCTTTTCGAACACTTGATGTTCCAGGGCTCCGCTCACCATCGCGAAGAATATTTTCAGCCCCTTCAGGAGGCGGGGGCGGATGTCAATGGCTCCACTTCCACCGAGAGGACCGATTACTGGCAGGTCCTGCCATCCAACTATCTCGAACTGGCCCTGTGGCTGGAGTCGGACCGGATGGGATTCATGCTGCCAGCCCTGGATCAGGCCAACCTGGACAATCAGAGGGACGTGGTCAAGAACGAGAGGCGGCAGCGTTATGAAAACGTCCCTTATGGCATGGCCTTCAAGTACATCGCCGAGAATCTTTTTCCCAAAGGCCACCCCTACCACCACCTGACCATCGGCTCCCATGAGGATCTGGAGAGGGCTTCCTTGGAGGACGTGAAGGACTTCTTCACCCGATGGTACTGCCCTCGCAACGCCTCCATCGCCATCGTGGGTGACATCGACCTCGCCCAGACCCGGGCCCTGGTGGAGAAGTACTTCGGCACCCTGCCGGGAGGGGAGGCCGCGCCCAAACTTTCTCCTCCCCTGCCCCAGCTTTCCGGAGAAAAAACCCAGGTGGTGGAGGATGCCGTCCCCCTTCCCCGCATCTACATCAATTGGGTGACCCCCGCCTTCTATGCACCGGGAGATGCCGCCTTGGATGTACTCTCCACCCTGCTGACCAGCGGAAAGACCTCCCGCCTCTATCAGTCCCTGGTCTACGAGAAGCAGATCGCCAAGGACATCTCCGCCTCCCAGGGCTCTTCAGAGTTGGGCAGCCGATACACCATCACCGCCACCGCCGCCCCTGGGCATACCCCCGACGAATTGAAGGCCGCCATTGACGCGGAGCTGGCGAAACTGGCGGAGACTCCTCCCTCCCAAGAAGAGATGACTCGGGCCCTCAACGGATGGCGCAAGGGCTTCTTCTCCTCCTTGGAGGGGGTCCTGGCCAAAGCAAGCCAGTTCAACAACTACGTTCACTACCTTGGACGCCCCGACTATCTCCAGGCAGACCTGGATCGATACATGAAGGTGACCGCCCCGGAAGTGCAGGAAGCCGTCCGCACCTGGCTGAAGCCCGACGCCCGATTCATCCTCATCATGACCCCGAAGGCGGCTGCCGCCGGTTCCAAGGAGTAGGTCCATGCGCCTTTCTTCCCTTGCCCCCCTCCTTTCCCTGCTCCTCTTCCCCTCCCTGGCCCTGGCCGCCGCCCCGGGGGGAAAGGCCAAGACTCCCCCACCGGCCCCGGTGGCAGCCCCGGTGCCTCCTCCCCCGCCGCCGGTGTTCGATGAGCCCTGGCGAGCGGCCCAGCCCAACCCCGCTGCTGAACCCCAGTTCCAGCCTCCCCTGCCGGAGCGGTTCACCCTCAAGAACGGGCTGGAAGTGCTCCTGGTGACCCGCCGGGGCCTCCCTCTGATCAGTGCATCCCTGACCCTTCCCACCGGTTCCATGGCCGATCCCCCCGGCAAGGAAGGCACCGCATGGTTGACGGCGGCCATGTTGGATGAAGGGACCCGCTCCTACACCTCCCTGACCCTTTCCAACGCCCTGCAGACCCTGGCCACCGACGTCTCCGTCGGAGCGGGACTGGAGATGAGCTATCTCACCATCAATTGCCTGGCAGACCGCCTGGGGGAAAGCCTGGCCGTGGTGACAGAGATGCTCACCGCCCCCACCTTCCCCGAGGCCGATCTGGATCGGGTTCGCAAGCTGATCCTGGCTCAGATCGTGGCGGATCGAGCCCGCCCCCAGAGCGTGGCCAATGAGACCTTTCGTCGCATCCTGTTCGGCAACGTGTTTGCCGGGCGACCGGCCAACGGAAGAGAAGACACTCTCCCCCTCCTCACTCGCAAAGATCTGGTGGCCTTTCACAAGAAGGCGTGGACCCCTACCGGAGCCACCCTGGCGGTGGCAGGGGATGTGGACCGGGCGACCCTGGAGGAGCTCCTCTCCACCCACCTTGGCAAGTGGAAAAAAGGGAAGCTCAAGGAGGTTCCTCTGGCCCTGCCTCCTCCCCAGGCGGGCCGCACCGTCTATCTGATCCCCAAGGCGAAGGCGACCCAGTCCTACCTGTTGGCGGGAAATCTGGGGATCGCCCGGTTGGATCCTCAGTACTTTCCCGCACAGGTCATGAACATGACCCTGGGGGGGATGTTCACCAGCCGCCTCAATCTCAACCTGCGGGAGCAGAAGGGGTTCACCTACGGAATCCGCACCGATCTGGCCACCTGGAAGAGGGGGGGCATGTTCGTCGTCTCTGCCTCGGTGCATGCCGAGCACACCGCCGAGAGCATTGCTGAGATTTGGAAGGAGTTGGACGCCATCACCTCTTCCCGGCCAGTGACGCCTGGTGAAAGGGATTTTGCCGCCCTGTCGTTGATGCGCTCCTATCCTCAGTCCTTTGAGACCCTGGACAGCGTCGCCGGAGAGTTGGGAAACCTGGGATTCTACGGTCTTCCCTCTTCCTATCTGACTGAATACCCCCAACGAGTCGGCGCGGTGGATGCCCAAGGAGCCACCGCCACCGCGTCTCTGGTGCGTCCTGCCGATCACGCCGTCGTGGTAGTGGGAGACCCGGTGCAGGTGGAGGCGCCCCTGCGGGCCTTGGGGGTTCCCGTGGTCATCCTGGATGAGAAGGGCTGGCCTCTCCCCACTGCCAAGTGATGGATTCTACAAGGTAGAAAGATTCAGATGAACAGGTTGGCCTGGGCGTCGGCATCGTCCCCCAGGTAGGTGGCCACTCCGCCGTATTCAATCCCATCGATGAGTTCTTCGGTTCGAATCCCCAGGATGTCCATGGACATCTGGCAGGCGATCATCTTCACCCCCAACTCCTTTGCCTGTTCCATCAGACCCTCCAGGGGCTCCACGTTTTTCATCTGCATGACGGTGCGAATCATGGGGCCCCCCAATCCTCCCATGTTCATCTTGGAGATTCCCTGACGGCGAGGACCGGCAGGCATCATCCATCCGAAGCACTTCTCGATGAGGCTCTTGCCCTTCGCCGATGCGTTTGGCTTGCGAAGAACGTTCAGGCCCCAAAAAGTGAAGTACATGGAGACTTCCGAGCCCATGGCCGCTGAACCCGTGGCGATGATGAAGGCCGCCATCAGCTTGTCGTAGTCGCCGCTGAACACCACCAGGGTTCTCTTGTCCTTCAGGACCACTCCAGGCCGAGGTTGACTCTCCTTCCATTCATCGAGTTCCTGGCGAATCTCGGCCAGGATCTCGGCACGAAGGGATTCCTTGAGTGCATCCTTCCAGGCCTCCCTGTCTTCAGACTCGGGGGCTCGGGAGGTGGGGAAGAGGGCGACAGGTGCGGACATGGGACTCCTGTTCAGGGACGGAACCCGGGTGGAAGCGAACTGATTCAGGCCCTTCGCACCAGGCCCACTCCGCCTCGGGGTTCCTCATGAAGGTTCACCAAGGCATGGCCGGTCTTGCTGCACCAGGCTCGCAGATCGTTGCAGAACGCCGGATCATCGGCTTCGATCCTCACCACGTCCCCCGAGGGCAGGCCCTTGATGAGTTTGGCCAGTTTGATGATGGGCATGGGGCACATCAGACCCCGGGCGTCCAAGGGATGCTCTTGCATGATCCGAATCCTCAATGCCGCCCCATTGGCATGAGACAGCGACAATCATGGACTAAGCTAGTCTTCTATTAGGGGAAGAGCAAGGTGGGGAGGTGAGGATCGCCGACAATCCCCATCCCCTCCCTCCCAGGCGTTGAAACGATAGCCATCCCGGGCGAAGATGCGGGGAGAGAAGCAAGGTGGAGGGAGATTGGGAGTTTGCGTGCGGTTTTCCTTGGATGAGCTGACCGGTGAGGAACGTGCTTTTCTGGACGCCTTCGGATTCGATGAGGTGGCGTTCTGTGATCTGGCCGGACATGTGGGAAAGGATGGGTATGATCCCTCCTTCAACTGGGTGAAGGGCCACCTCAGTCCCCCACCCCCGGGCACCCTGGAGCACCTCCCCCTGCGGGGTTCCCTGGCCTGGGAAGCGGTGGAAAGCGCGGGCGCCCAGGCCCTTGCTGAGGGAAAAGTGGCGGTGGTCTTGCTGAACGGAGGAATGGCCACCCGCTTCGGAGGCGTGGTCAAAGGGATTGTCGAGGCCCTTCCGGGGCGGTCCTTTCTTCAACTTGCCGCCCAGAAGCTGCTGGACCTGGAAGAGCGCTGGGGCGGCCGCATTCCTTTTCTATTGATGAACAGCTTTGCCACCGACGAGGCCACCCGCAGGCACCTGGACTCCAGCCGGCATCTTGGATTGGATCCCTCCCAGATCCGCACATTCATTCAAAGGATCATGCCCCGGCTCCGGCCCGATGGCGCCCTCTTTCGCGATTCCCAAGGGCAGGCGAGTTTTTACGGTCCGGGTCACGGAGACCTGGGAGACAGCTTGCGGGATTCGGGCTGCCTTTCCTGGCTGGAGGCGCAAGGGGTCCGCATGATCCTGACCTACAATGTGGACAACCTGGGGGCCGGCCCCCTGCCAGAGGTGGTGGGGCAGCACTTGATGTCGGGGGTTTCCCTCACCGCCGAGTTGGTGGAGAGACTGAACGGGGACAGCGGCGGGTGCCCGGCCCTCCTGGATGGAAAGGTACAGATTTTTGAGAGTTTTCGGTTTCCCCCCAGTTTTGATGCGACCCAGGTGCCGGTGTTCAACACCAACACCTTGCTCTTGAACTTGGAGGTCCTCCGCGCTTCCCATCCCCTCACCTGGTTTCAGGTGAAGAAGCAGGTGTCGGGAGGCGAGGTGATTCAATTTGAACGGCTGGTGGGAGAATTGACCGCTCAGGTGTCATCCCAATATCTGGTGGTGCCCCGATTCGGAGTTTCCGGTCGCTTCCTACCCGTCAAAACTCCCGGGGACCTGGCCGCCCTTCAGCCCCTGTATCGGGAGATGTTTCCCCGACGTTCTTCCCTTCGGATCGCTTGAACACACGCCACAGGATCCTCCCTGCGGCGGCATCCACCCTCTCCCTCTCCCCTCCTTCCTCCTCCACCATCCGAGCCACCCCCTCCGGCCTCTCTCCGTTACGCCATCCCATCACCCACAGAAGCACCGGCCCCTCCTCCAGGGAAGAGCGAAGGGCCTGACGAAAGCTCTGCTCTTCTTCTCCACCGGGAAATCCCGCCTCATTCCACGCCGCAATGGGGCCAGAATCTCTTCCCTGCCAACAAAATCCGCGTCGAATCTCCCGGGAGGACGGGCAGCGGTACTCGAACCAGGAAGGGGGCAGGGAAGCCCATCCGGCGTCGATTCCCTGGATCTCCTGATCCCCAAAGGGAGAGTCCCAGAGAACAAGGAGAGGACGATCCCGGGCCAGATGCTCCACCAGGGCCGGCGGAGGAGTCCCCTTCCACGCGGAGGAGGCGATGCCCAGGAACCGGACATGTTCCATTCCCTGTCCCAACACCCAAAGAGAGACCAGGGTGACCATCGCCCCCTTCCACAACTTCACCCATGCCGATCGTCGGGAGGGAACAAGAAGCCCGTCCCCCCAGGCGACCCCCACCGTCGTCGCCATCCCCAAGGAGGGGAGCAGGTGATAGGGCACCTGATGGGTCGAGGCGGCACCACTCCAGAATCCAGCCGTCAGAGCTCCCCCGTAGACCAGGAGGGGGAGAGCCAGCAGAACGAACCCGGTCCTCTCCCGGGACCAGAGCCACCCCACCGCCAGCATCCCCAGGGCGACGCCTCCCCCCCAAACCCAGACTCCCCCGCCACACCGGCTCAGGGCCGAGAGCACCTTTTCGGGGATCCCCTGCAGGTTGGGGTGAAAGGTCCCCGACGCCTGAAGCCGATCCCACCAACCCCAGAAGGTGGGGAGGGCGGTCAGCAGTCCGAAGAACATCCACCGGGCCCCCCTGCGCCTCCCCCGATCTTCCTTCCACCCGACCTCCGCCCTCAGCACCCCCCAAAGAGTCAACACCCACAAGGCTCCCCCCAACTCTGACCATCCCCCAAGGAGTCCGGCCCCTCCTCCTGCCCAGGAGCGAATGGGGTCCCGCTTGGGGGATGGAGCGTTGCTGGGGAGGACGGCAAGAAACGCCAATCCCACCGCCAGAGACGCCAGGGGATACCCGGAGGGATCGAGTCCCTGGCTGACCCGGAGGCAGGACACCGAAGCCAGACCGGCGGTGAGAAGCCCGGCGTCTGGCCCCTTCCACCTCCTCACCGCCATCGAAGCACAGGCGATGGCTCCCATCTCCGCTCCCAGGGAGAGGGCCAGGTGAGACCAGGGCCCCCCGGAGGAGAGAGTCAACGCCCCATGAACCAGCCCACCCAGAGGAGGGTGAAGGCCGGTGAAGGCCCGAGGGAGGGCCCAGAGGTCACCCCTCAGCAGGAGGTCCTCGGTGTGAAGGGAGTAACTCAGGCCGTCCAGAAACCAGTAGTTCCAACGGAAAGGGAAGCGGACCAGACGAAGAGCCACCCCCAGAGCCAGGAGGGCCAACAGGACCCAGCGATATGGGCGAAGTTCAGAGGGAGGAAGAGAGGGGCCGAGGGACGCCCCCATCGCTCAGAAGTGCCAGCTCATTCGGTAGCCGGGGAGGACAAAGACGGGGGCGTGGTGGTCTCCAGTGGCGGCAAATCCCACCGCGAACTGATGAGCAAACCCCTTGCGAGACATGACCATCATCCCCGCGGTGAGGTAGGGGTGAAGCTCCCGCTGGAGCATGGCCGGACCCGCCGGACCCAGCGCCTCCCAATCCCCTCGGTGCACCACCCCGAACAACCCCAGGATGCCGACTCCCACGAAGGGGCTGACCACCCCTCGAGCCGGGAGAAACTTGGCCTCCAACCACCAGCTCTGGATCTGCACCGTGGCCAGGCCCCACCCCACCTCGGCGGACAAGAAGGAGAAGGGGGTGAACTCCCCAAAGAATCCCACGCTCCCGGACGGCCCCAGCACGCTCAGACCGAAGCCAAACGGACGGCCGGAGCGAGGGGAGGAGCAGTCCTTCCCTCGACAACGAAACTCCATCCTGCGCTCTTCTCGACGCATCTCCCTCTTCCCCTCCCCGGGGAGACGAACCTCCCGGCCCACCTCCACCTCCACCACTCCTCCCTCACGGCGCACCTCCACCCGGCGGATCTCCCTCTCCCCCGAGCCTCCTTCCCCCCGTTCCAGGGCCACGGCCAGATCCTCCTGACCCATCTTGCGGAAGCACTCCACCAGATAGACCCGAGCCGCCACGTCCCGGGGGTTGTCGGCGAGGATGACCTGGAAACGATCCGCTGCCCCGGCCCAATCTCCCGCCTGGTAGAGAGAAAAACCCTCCTTCCACACCCCCGGCCCCCCTTCACCCGCGGTCGCAACCTGGGGACCGGCCATGAAGAGAGAGGAGACGAACAGGGAGGCAACAAAAAAGAGACGGAAGCAACGATGTGGGGAACTCACAGCTCCTCCTGACGGGGGCCTACCGGGGATGCAGTCTCGGGCGCCGACTCTGATCCATAACATAGCTCCGCCGGTTGAACCAGATTGTTTTGGGGAGAGTCCTTTTCAGGTCAGATGCCGACGGGCAGCCCCCCTCCTCAGAGAGTCCCACAAACTGGGACACCGTCTCGGGTCCCGGTGTCGCGGGGCCTCCCGAAGTTCCTCCCCGTCCCCTTGATTGCTGCGGACCTCGGGTCCTCCCCCTCCTTGGGCTCCTTCGGCTCGTAACGCATTGCGCGGGAGACTCTCAGGGCCCTTCGGTTTCGTCCGAAACGGGAAGGTCTTCCCCCTCTCTTCCCAGCAGGGACAACCCTTCCCGGAGGGCTGCGCCCCCGAATCCCCGCCTCCCCAGGAGGCCAGCGAGGCGCCGTTGTGCCACCACCGCGGGCAGCCCCTGAAGTCGCCTCAGATGAAGTCGGGTCAGATTCCGGGCCGCCCTCACCTCCACCTCGACGTCCACCACCGACACTGCGGCATCGGCGGTCTCCTCGCCCACTCCCCGCCTCCGCAACTCCTGGCGAAGCTGCCTCTTCCCCCTCTGCCCCTGACGCCCGGCCACCCAGGCCTCCGCCAGCCTCTCTTCGTTGATCAGCCCCGACTCCCGGGCCGATGCCACCAGAGCCTCTGCTTCCTCGGCGGAGGCTCCCCACTTCCCCAGGCGGCCGCGGAGGTCTTCGCCGCTGAGCTCCCGGGAAACCAGGAGACGCAGCGCCCTCTCCCTCCTCCTCTTTCTCTCCTTCATCTCATCGGTGGAATGTTCCATGCCAGAGCCCTTCATCCGAATGTTCCCCCTCCAACACCTCAGTTCCCTGCCTCGTCCCCATGCCATCCTCCCCTCTTGGAGAGTACACTGACCCGGTGCGGTACCTCTCTCCCCTCCCCTTCTTGATTCCCCTGCTGACCTCTTGCACGGGCTCCGCCCCAGTGGTTTTGCAAGGGTACCTCTTCGACACCCCCTTCCCCACCCCTGACTCGGTGCCCGTGGCGGGAATCCTGGTGGATGCGTTCTTGGATGAGGAGCCTGAAGACACCTCGGGGGGAGGAGAGCAGGGAGTGATTGGCTCGGGGAGTTACCTGGTGGGTCCTTTCGAGGAGAGGGCTGCCGTTCATATCCACTTCCACCCCCCGGAGGGAGACACCCCGTACATCGGCACCCTGATCCCCGCCACCCTGCCCGACACCTCCTTGGATGTGGACGACGGTGTGTTTCACATCTGGACGGAAGAGGGTGCTGACAAAGCCCTCCCCGGCAGCACCCCCTCGGCTGCGGACGAAACGGGGGCCCTGGTGGGTACCCTGTCCAGGTCGGCAGCCAGGGTGGGGAGCGCAGTCTCCCTGGAGACCGCCGATGGCTCTGACTGGGTCCCTGTCTATCTCGATGAGGACGGGGAGGCAGACCTGTCGCTGGCGGGGACCTCGGTGGCCGGGGGGTATGCCTTCAGTGGACTCCCCTCCGGGCCAGCGATCCTTCACACCGGCGAGATCGACCTGGCGGTGTGGGTCCTCGCGGGTTCCATCACCTCCTTGCGGGGGGACACCGGCGAATGAAGGAATGGGGGAACGAGGTGGTGAAATCAGGGAGATGAAGGGGAAAGGGTCTTCTTTGTTCCGCCGCTGCCTCGCCGGGAGCCCAGGAATCCAATCAGCTCCTCCATCGACAGGCCGATCTGCACACTGAACAGCTTGTCTTCTCCAAAGGGGGCTCCCCGGAAGCCGACATGCAGGCCGCGCAGGGCCTCAAAACGGAACTCCACGAAGGCCAGTCGAGCGGAACGGCGAGGAGAGCCCACCTGATCCAGGAGGGCCCAGGACTCATACCCGATGAGCAATCCAAACTGCCGGGGAGCCACCGAGAACGCCCGATACGGATCAAAAAAGCGAGTAAATCCGAGAAGATCTGCTCCCAGAAACCAGCTCTGTGCGGAGAGCCCCTCCTGGCCGGGGTACCAGGACAATCCCCCCTGTCCCATCAGCAGGAACCTGACCCCCAGGCGAAATCCCCCGGCGGCAGGCAGGGCCTCTCCCTGATAGGAACGAGCAAGGATGGAGGCGTCCAGATCGGCACCGTTGAACACCGTCAACAGCGCTCCCAGCGAAGAATCCCCTCGCACCGACACTGCCGTTCGGGGAGCCACCCACACCTCCGCCAGGGAGGCCACCCTCTGCCCGTCGGGGAGGAGGGAAGACAGGCGAATCCGGAAGGTGCCGGAGCGAGGCGTGGAGAATCGACAGCTTCCCCCGGCAGCGGTCATTTCCAGTCGGGCCCCCTGGGGCGAGGAGAGCACCTCACAGACCAGGTTCTCGGGAGGAATGGCACGGTTCCCATCCCAAAGAACCGCCTGAATCTCGGCGTCCTGCCCCACCGCGCCTCCCTCCGCCAGTCGCCACCGCAGCGTCGTTGAGCCCCCGATGAGAACCTCCACCGTCCGCGTGGAGGTCACCACCCCATCCCTGGCGGCCACCTGGAAGCGATACACCCCCTCCCTGGGGAGGCGGACTCCCTCCAGCCGACATCGGCGGGGGTCGGGGAGAGTGACGGGATCAACCCCCGGGGCGGGGATCTGCTCCCAGGTGAAGCTGAGGGTGTCGCCGTCTTCGTCCTTGGAAGGACAGGCATCGAGCACCAGTTCGGTGCCCCGGGGGACCCTTCCTGCGGGCTCCTGGGAGACTCGAAGTTCAGGAGGGGTGTTGGCACAGGGGACCAGGGACCGCAGGGCGAGGAGCACATCGCCGCTGGCCTCTCCACCCCCTCCCCAGGGAATCGTCTGGGATGCCACCAGGAGGGCCCCCACTTTTCGATCCAGCACCAGGAAATCTTGTCCCCAGCGGTTTACGACTCCCACATGAATCGCCAGATCGGAGCGATCTCCTTCCCCAACCTCCACCGTGGTGGCGGCATCCCCAAATCGACCGCTGGCCAGGGCCTCCTTGACTTTGGTGACCGCAGGATGGAAGGCATCCACCCCGTCGGGAACGACGCGAATCACCGAAAACGAGCACTTCGCCCAGGATGGAGAGGAGAAGCACACCGCCATCAACAGGGTCAGAAGCCTGAGGAGAGGGGGGAAGAACCTGTTCATCGAATGGGCCTCAATTCCATATCGATGGCCAAGGCGGCCCACACCAGGGTGGCTCGGGTGCCCCGATACTCCCCATCTCGTGAGGTATAGTCCTGCCCGGGAGAAGCCAGAGAAACCGCCAGGCACACCTCCAAACGGGGAGAAACCCAGACCGCCGAGCGAGGCTGGGCAGCACCCGCCACCTGGGCGAAGAAGCCGGTCCGCAGCCACGCCCCGGTGGCGATCTCCTCTTCCCCGGCAGCGATTCCCAGGAATCCTCCCAGGAGACCCACCTGGGCCTCGGAGCGGGGAGCCACCAGCAGGGGGAGTGCCAAGCGGCCCGAGGCGCCGAAGGTGGCCATCACTCCCTTCCCCGGTGCCACCCCCACCTGGGCTGAACCCTCCACTGAAAAGAAGCGTCCGGGAAGGACCAGCTCCAGGCGCCCTTCCCCCACCGGGGAGGCGAGAATGGCGGAGGCGGGAACTTGATACCCGGACAAGGTGCCGGTTTCATAGCGGGTATAGCCCTTGCCCCGGACGGCACCTGCCCAGCCTCCACCCCCCAGGGAAATCTTGAGAGTGGGGGCGACATCTCCCCGTGAGGCCACCGTGACCGCAAAGGGGAGGGAAGAGACGTGAGCCCCATCGGAGGCCTCCAAGGCGCATCCATAGAATCCCGGCCCCAGGTCCGGGGAGAATTCCGCTCCCTCGGCCTGGACACCCCCTTCGGGAAGGCTTTTCCCGGTGCAGTTCCATCGAAAAGAAAGGGAGTCTCCATCCGGATCCCCGCTTTCCGATGCCGAGAAAGAGGCCCTTCCCCCCGGTGGCACTCGGAAGAACGACTCCAGACCCGCATCGGAAGCAGCCCCCTGAGCGGAGAGGCGCAGCACCGGCGGGCTTCCGCTGGCCACTCCTCCTTCCCAAGGGGAGGAGAGCTCCCATCCCAGCACCTCGGCAGCCACCCGGCGAAGGCCATCAGGGCGAGAGACTCGGGCGTCGGTGCGCGGAGCTCCTCCCCCCGGTCGGTAGAGCCACACGGAAAGACGACCCTTGTTGGCCTCAGAGCCGTATTCGTAGGAGGCTACCGCCAGCCAGGCGGGCACTGGCGAAGCGATGCGAGGGGCGGCCAGAGGAGGAGCTTCCCCCTTCGAATCGGGGCTCAACCTCTCCGCCGCTTGAAGAAGGGCCCGCGCCGAGGGGCGCCAGTCGGCAGGAAGGGCGTCCACCTGCCGGGACACTACGGATCGGCACCAGGGGGGAGAGTTCTCTCCCGACGACGCCAACCGGACCCCCGCCGAGGCGACCACCTGGGCAGCCAGCTCCCCATCCACCCCTCTCCCCGCCACCACAACGAATCCGTCGGGGCAGGGACCTTCCACCACATCCTCCTCAGCCCACACCGGAACCGCCGTCAGGAGGAGGGGAAGAAGGGCGAGGATCAGCAGGAACGAGGAGAAGGGAATACGCCCGAGAGGAAGCCAGGTCGGACAAAGACGCCCCTTCCCCGATTCCCGTTGGGGGGAGGTTGCGCGGCGTTGGTCCTGGGTGACTGACAAGGGGGACGACACGGGAGGATGGTACCACGTCCCCATTCCGCCGCAGGCAAGGCGAGGGATGAAAGGGGACGGAGGATGGAAGAGGCGAGGCTGGGAAAGGGAACGCCTAGTCCGCCAGCTTGCGAATGTAGGTGGGCCGGTCAAACTCGGTCAGATCCAGCTCGCTTTCCACGTTGAGCAGGGCCTTGGGATCCCGGGAAAGGCTGCGCGAGGTATCCAGACTCTCATTGGCCCGGGATCGCCGCACCGCCGGTGGGACTTCCAAGGGGTCCTTGACCACCGCCCAGGGAGTGGCAGAGGTCACCTTGGTTTCTGCGGGCTTCAGCAGACGGTCGATGCCGGGGGCCGGAGGAGTGGCACGGGCCTCATCCCCGGGAGGAAATCCGGTGGCGATGACCGTCACCCTCACCTCATCCCCCATGGCGTCATCAATGACCCAACCGAAGATAATCTCCGCCTCTTCGTGGGCTTCCTCCTGGATCAGGGTGGCCGCTTCCTGCACCTCGGAAAGCTTCAGGTCCGAGTTGCCGGTCACGTTGATGAGCAGCCCGGTGGCCCCAGTGATGCTGACCTCGTCCAACAGGGGAGAAGAGATGGCTCGCTGAGCGGCTTCCACCGCCTTGGTCGATCCGCTGGCGCTGCCCACCCCCATCAGGGCCAGTCCTTTGTTGCTCATGATGGTGCGAACATCGGCAAAGTCGACGTTGATGATGCCCCCCACGGTGATCAGGTCGGAAATCCCCTTTACCGCTTGGAGGAGCACCTCGTCCACCCGCTTGAAGGCATCCCGCATGGTGGTCTGGTCCCCCACCACCGCCAGGAGACGCTGGTTGGGGATGACGATGAGGGTGTCGACAACGTCTTTGAGGTCTCGCAGGCCTTGCTCCGCCTGCAAACGACGCTTCTTGCCCTCAAAGAGGAAGGGCTTGGTGACCACTCCTACGGTGAGGGCCCCCATCTCCCGGGCCACCTCAGCAATGACTGGAGCCCCGCCGGTGCCGGTGCCTCCCCCCATTCCCGCAGTGACAAACACCATGTCCGCCCCGGCCAGGAGCTCGGCGATGGCGTCCCGGCTTTCCAGGGCCGCATCCTTGCCAATCCCCGGCTTGGCTCCCGCCCCCAGCCCCTTGGTCAGGCTCTCCCCCAACTGGAAACGAAGGGGGGACAGGCTGGTGGCCAGGGCCTGGGAATCGGTGTTGGTGGCGATGAACTCCACGCCCTGAAGGCCGGAGGTCACCATGGTGTTGATGGCGTTCCCACCCCCTCCTCCCACACCAATGACTTTGATGCGGGCGCCAGGATGGGTGGGACGGGAGTCAGCGAATTCGATACCCATGAGCAACTCTCCCCGAACGGGACGCCGCACTTTACGGGATTGCGGCCGGGGGCGGAACAGGGATCCACCGACCGCAGGATTATTTTTCTGCCTCGGGCTCATCCACAAGGCAAACAATTGAAATTACAGTGACTTTTCTAATCCACCGCCAACGAGCGGAGGACACAGACTGATACAAACCACATACACCGAATCAAAAAAACGCAGCTAGCCAGTCGGTCATCCGGGATTTGACCCGGGCATAGATGTTGTCCTCACGGATGCGGAAGCGGGTCTCGGTGCGGTCGTGGGCGGCGCCATACAGGACCAGTCCCACCCCGGTGGAGTGGGTGGGGCTGTCCACCACGTCGGTCAGCCCTCCCACTCCCCGGGGAAGCCCCAGGCGGGCGGGCATGCCGAACACCCTTTCGGCCACCTCCGGGAGCCCGGGGAGCTGAGCACTTCCCCCGGTCAGTACCACCCCTGCCGGCAAGAGTTCATCCGAATCGGCCCTTCGCAGTTCCTGGAGCACCTACTCGAACATCTCCTGAACTCGAGGCTCGATGATCTGGGCCAGCATCGCCTGGTTGGCTTCCCGAGACTTGTGTCCTCCTACCGAGGGGACCTCGAATGCTTCGTTCGCCTCCAGCAGAGAAGCCATGGCCACTCCATGGCGCCTCTTGATGGCCTCGGCGGCGGCGGTGGGAGTGCGAAGGCCATAGGCGATGTCGTTGGTGATGTGATCCCCTCCCAAGGCCAGAACATGGGAGTGGATCACCGCCCCCCGCCGGTAGATGGCCAGATCGGTGGTGCCTCCTCCCACATCCACCAGCATCACCCCCAGTTCCCTCTCATCATCGGTGAGACAGGCGGCGGCAGAAGCGAGCTGTTCCAGAACGATGTCCTTTACGTTGAGGCCGGCGGCGTTGCAGCACTTGATGATGTTCTGGGCGGAGGCGACGGCGGCGGTGACGATGTGGACTCGCGCCTGCAGCCGAACCCCACTCATCCCCTGGGGATGCTTGATACCGTCCTGATCGTCGATGACGTATTCCTGGGGGATGATGTGAATCACCTCCCTGTCCATGGGAATGGCCACCGCCTGAGCGGTCTCCAGCACCCTCTGAACGTCGTGATCGCTCACTTCCCGATCCTTGATGGCCACCATCCCCTGGCTGTTGAGGGAGCGAATGTGACCGCCGGCGATCCCCACATAGACCGAAGAGATCTCGCAGCCCGCCATTCGCTCTGCTTCTTCGATGGCTGCCCTGATGCTCTGCACGGTGGCGTCGATGTTGACCACCACCCCCTTGCGCAGCCCTTCGCTGGGATGGGTGCCCAGGCCAATGATGTCCAGGCCCCTCTCCGACTCCTCACCCACCACGGCGGAGACCTTGGTGGTGCCGATGTCCAGCCCGACGACGATGTTACTTCGACCCATGACGATTCATCCCTTCAACCCCTTGCGGGGACGGACCACGGCTCGGCTGCGAAGGTCCAGATCCACCGATTCCACCTCGGTCAGGCTCACCTTCCCCCTATCCAGGAGGAGGTCCAGGCGGCCGATTCGCTGAGAAAGATCCTCCCGACCCAGGCTGAGGAGGGTGCCTTCGCGGGCGGTGTAGACGTGATAACGCCCGGCCTCGTCGATGCGGATCTCCCCGATATCCTTGGGGTTCAAGTGCTTTCGGCCTTCAAAGGCGGCAGCGACGGCGATGGCGCCCCGGAGTTTCTCCTTCTCCACCTCCCCGACCGTGCCCCCCTTTTCCACCGTCACCCCGGTGACCACAGGGAGGCTGGCAAACTCTCCCGCCTCCGCAGTGGTGACAAAGGGCAGCCCATCCTCATCCACCAGCCAGAGGGAGGAAGAGGCCAGGAGCAGGCGGGGCACCCTCTCTTCAATGGCGATGTAGACCCGATCAGGAAGACGGCGGGTGACGTGGGCGGTGCGTATCCAGGGATGCCCGGAAAGGCGCTGGCCCACCTGATCAATATCGACATCCAGGATGGGAGAACCGGGAGTGATCTGGGCGGCCCGGAGGACCTCCTGGTCAGAAAGGCGAGAGCCCCCGGCCACTTCGATGATCTTCACCACCAGGCTGGGGGAATGACGGGACCACTCCCACAAGGCGTTACCCCCCAGCACCACCAGCGACGCCGCCATGGAGATCACCACTCCCGCTGCCGCCGCCATCCACGCCCGTCGAGGAGTGGGGACCTGCACCCGGGGCAGCCATCGCCTCCGGGCCACCGCACCCTGCAACCTGGCCCATTGTGAAGACACCGCCACCGACACTCCCCGCAGATCGGGGGTGCCGTCTCGCATGTCTTCCAGTTCGGTGAGGAGAAGGTCCTTGCCCATTCCGGCGGCCTCTTCCATCCGAGAGGCCACCGGCTTCATCACCATTCGCGCCGCTGCCCCCCCCTGGGTCAGCAACACCGGAAGGGCGGCCAGCAGGCGACCCAGGAAGGAGAGAGCCCATCCCAGAAAACGCCCCGTCGCCTCCACTCCCAATAGCAGGGCAGCCAGAAACGCCTGGAGGACCATCCCCAGAGTCGCCAGGGTTTCCGCCAGGACAAAGGCCAGGTCCCCCGATCCCCGAGCCGCCACGGTGGCTCCAGAAACCACCGCTCCTGAAAAGGCGGTGGCAGCATGGCCCGCAGCCGCTCCGGCCACTTTGCCGGCGGCCCCCACCACCGGAACCGCCTTTCGCATGGCCCGCCGAGCGGTGACGGACAACTCCTGGGATTGGCGAAGGGCGTTGTCGCTCCAGCGGTTCAGCTCCGGGTCCAGACGACGGCGAGGATCCCGGGCCACACTCCTCCAGGAGCCGTGGGGCCTCTCCCTGGGGGAGGAAAACTCCTCGGGTTCAACCTGAGGATCGATGGAGGGATCGGGGGAGGCCTCCCGGGAAGCCCACCGCTGGGGAGAGGGTGAAGGACCGCCTCCCTCCTCCTCCACACCGCGAAAGCGGGGGATCCTCAACACCTTCCCGGACCCTTCAGGGGAGGGGAGACCGGGGGCCCCCTGGGGTGGACCGACCTCCGGCTCCGACCCTGAAGAGTCCCCGAGGGAAGGCCGCCATCCGGAGACCTTCTCCCAGAACCCTGGCCCAGATTTCTTTTCTTCCGGGTGGGAAGGTGCCGACGGATGGGGGGAACGAAGGTCCCGGGGCTCCCTTGCTGGTGAAGAGGGATCGGGTGAGCGAAGGCGGCGGTTCTCCCCGGTGGTCGAGGAGGAAGCCCGGGAGGTGTCCCCCCGGCGCCGGTTCTCCTTTTGACGAATGCTCTGGTTGTCGAGAAGTCCCATGTCTACCTCCCCTGCGCCACGACCTTGAGCCGCGCCGAGACCAGGATCTCCTCGCACAGGTCGGCAAAGGACATTCCCGCTCGGGCCGCTGCCTTGGGCAGAAGGCTGGTCTCGGTCATTCCAGGAATGGTGTTGATCTCAATGATGAACGGGTGGGCGCCGCCCCCCATCATGAAGTCCACCCGCACCGCCCCTTCGCAGCCGGTGGCCAACACCGCCAGCTCCGCCATCCCGCCCAGTTCCTCTTCCATCCGGTGGGGAAGCTCGGCGGGACAGAAATACTCGGTAGCCCCGGTGGTGTACTTGTGATGCCAGTCGTACCAGCCATTCCGAGGGCGAATCTCCACGGATGGCAGGGCCTTGCCGGAGAGCACGGCCACCGTCACCTCAGGACCGGAAATCCTCTTCTCCACCAGCACGTCCCGGCCATAGGGGGCGGCGTCGGAGAGGGCCTGGGGAAGCTCCTCCTGGCGATCCACCATGGTGGTCCCCACTGAGGACCCCTCCTGCACCGGCTTCACCACCACCGGCGGGTCGAAGGGCAGGAGAACGTCCGCGAAGCCTTCCTTCTGGGTGTCCACCAGGATCCAGGGGGGAGTCCGCAGGGCCGCCGCCTCCAACACCTTCTTGGTCATCACCTTGTCCATGGTGAGGGCAGAGGCCGCCACCCCGCACCCGGTGTAGGGGATGCCCATCACCTCCAGGAGACCTTGGACGCAGCCGTCCTCTCCGAATCGACCGTGCAGGGCCACAAAGGCGGCCTCGATCCCCTCCTCCAGGAGTCTCTGGGGAAGGTCCCTTCCCACGTCGATGGAAACCGCCGAATAGCCCCGGCTGAGCAGGGCCTGGTGGACCGCCGCTCCGGATCGCAGGGAGATGGGCCTCTCGGCGCTCATCCCACCGACGAGCACCCCAACCTTGGTTTTTTGATTGACGTCAGACATGTCCACCGCACCCCAGGAGCGCCATTGTGGGAAAGAGCGATCATGCTGTCAAAGGGTAAGGCGCGATCCCTTCAACATTGCGCTGTGATTGACCTTTTTATCTACTTCACCGCCTGTCCCTTCCGATGATTCTCACTTCGTCGGCCAGTTCCACCCCCGCCTCCTTGCGTACCCGATCCCGGACGTATTCCATCAGCAGCAGGACATCTTTGGCGGTGGCTCCCCCTTCGTTGACCACGTAGTTGGCGTGGACCTCGGAAATCCGTGCCCCTCGAATGCGAATGCCCTTCATCCCCAGTTGATCGATGAGCTTGCCGGCAGGATCCCCCCGGGGAGGATTCTTGAACACGCACCCCGCCGACGGCACCGCCCCTGGCTGGGTGCTTTTGCGGTAGCTCACCAGGGCTTCGATGTCCCTTTTGATGTCGGCCACCTGTCGAGGCTTCAGGGAGAGAACGCAGGACAGGATGAAAACACCTTCAGGAACGTGAAGATGGCGATATTCATAGCGCAGGCTGGCCTGGGGAATCCTCTCCACCTTGCCTCGTGGGGTCAGCCAGTCCAGAGACTCCACCAGGGCGCACAACTCCCCCTCCCGGGTGCCGGCGTTCATCATCAGCGAGCCTCCCACCGATCCGGGAACTCCCGCCAATCCCTCCACCCCTCCCAGGCCCCTTCGGGTGGCGAACTTCAGCAGGGCGGGAACGGCGGCACCCGCCCCCACCCACACTCGGGCCGGCTCCTTGGAGAGGGAATCGGACGACTCCAATGCTTCCGATCGGACCGCCCCTTCCGAGTCCTCAAACCGGGTCACAGCATCTGCCAGGAACTCGGTCAGCGGTTCGGGGGAGATGGCCAGGGTTCTCCCCTCTTCTTCACCGGAAGCAGGAAGGAGCCGAATCTCCCGAAAGCCCTCTCCCAAGGTCACCACCACGCCAGGAACGCCCCCATCCCGCACCAGGAGGTTGCAGCCTCCTCCCACAAACGTGGTGGGAAGGCGACTCTTGCGGCACCAGGCAAGCAAGCGAGCCAGGGAATCCACGTCCTTCACCCGGACCCAGGCGTCCGCCGGACCGCCGATGCGAAACGAAGTGTGACGGGACATGGGCTCGTCAAAACGAATCTCGCCGGGGGCCAGACCCCGCAGTTCCTCTTTGAGGAGGGTGTCCAGCTTGGAGGTCATCCGCTTTTTGCCTCCTCCCGCAGCCGGGCCAGAAGTTCGTCTCCCACGAGGGTGATATCCCCTGCCCCCAAAGTCACCACCATGTCTCCGGCCCGGGCCACCGCCTGAAGCCTCGCCGCCAACTCCTTCCGGGGAACCACCTCCACCTGCCGGTTCCCCCTCTGACGCAGGGACTCCACCAAGGCATCGGAAGTGATTCCATCCATGGGTCCCTCCCCCGCCGCGTACACCGGCGCCACCAGGAGGAAATCGGCGTCCCCGAAGGCTCCCAGGAACTCCTCCCAGAGATCCCGCAGCCGGGAGAAACGATGAGGTTGGAAGGCCACCAGAAGGCGATGGGGAAATCCCTCCCGCGCCGCTCGCAGGGTGGCCCGAATCTCCACCGGATGATGGCCATAGTCGTCCACCACCATGACCCCTGCCACTTCCCCCTTGACCTCAAAGCGACGCCCTACTCCGGTGAACCCTTGCAGAGCCTCCTGGAGCACTTCCCAGGGGATGTCCAGTTCCACCCCTACAGCGATGACCCCCAGGGCGTTCTGGACGTTGTGCCTCCCCGGCATGTGAAGGGTGATCTCACCGAGCTCCTCCCCGTGATGCAGCACCCGGAAATGGGACCAGGGCCCGGCAAGACGCACATCCACCCCTCGAAACTCCGCCTGGGCAGAAAATCCGTAGGTCAGGGCCCTCTTCTCCACATGGGGAAGGAGGCCCTGGATGACCGGATGGTCGATGCACAGGACCGCAGCGCCATAAAAGGGGACCTTGTTGATGAAGGCCAAAAATGCGTCTTTGACGGCATCAAAGGTACCGTAATGGTCCAGATGCTCGGGATCGATGTTGGTGACCACGGCGAGGGTAGGAGACAGCTTCAGAAAGGAGCCATCGCTTTCATCCGCCTCCGCCACCAGATAGTCCCCCTGCCCCAGGCGGGCATTGGAATCCAGGGACTTGACCTTTCCCCCCACCACCACGGTGGGATCCATCCCAGCGGCAGCGAGGCAGGTGGCCAGAAGGGACGTGGTGGTGGTCTTTCCGTGGGTGCCCGCCACGGCCAGCCCCTGCTTCATCCTCATCAATTCCGCCAGCATCTCCGCCCGGGGAATCACCGGGATCCCCCGGCGCCGAGCCCCTTCCACTTCCGGGTTGTCGGCCTTCACCGCCGAGGAGCGGACCACCACATGGGCCCCCTCCACGTGGCCTGGGTCGTGGCCAATGCCGATGCGAACCCCCAGGCTCTCCAGGCGCTCGGTGACTGGACTGGCCTTGGCATCCGACCCGGAGACCTGGTAGCCCAGGTTGAGCAGGACCTCAGCGATGCCGCTCATGCCGATGCCGCCGATCCCCACAAAGTGGATGTGCCGAGCGCGATGAAAGCGGGAGGCGCCTCCGGTCTTCATGGCTTCTTCGCCCATCCCACCAGCCGGTGACAATCGTCGACCACTTCGAACGCCGCCTGAGGGCGTCCCAGGGAGGCCGACGCCTGCCCCATGCGCCGCAACCGAGAAGGGTCGGCAGCCAGGGAGACCAGAGCCTCGGCCAGGGATTTTCCGTTCAGCTCCCGGTCCAGAATCAGCAGGGCCGCTCCCTCGGCCACCAGGGCTTGAGCGTTCACCTCCTGGTGGTTGTAGATGGCGTGGGGAAAGGGCACCAGGATGGCGGGGCGCTGGCTCACCGTCAGCTCCGCCAGGGTGGAGGCTCCTGCCCTGCATATCACCAGATCGGCGTCCCGGTATGCCTCGGCCATGTCGTGAATGAAGGGGCGAACGTCCACCCCCGGCATTCCCCGGGTGGCATACCCCTCCTTGACCTCGGGAAAGTCCTTTTCCCCGGTTTGATGGAGGAGACGCAGGCCAGCTTTGAACTCCTGGGGGAGATGGTCCATGGCCTCCACCAGGGCCACGTTGAGGCGATGGGCTCCTTGACTGCCGCCGAACACCAGGAGGTGGAAGTCCCCCTCCGAGCCGTCTCTCCGAGGAGCGCTCAACGCCAGTGTCTCCACCAGGCGGCGGCGGATGGGATTGCCAGTAAACAGGGTCTTGCCGGCGGGAAACCAGCGGCCGTGGTCGGGAAACCCCGCGTAGACCCGGTGAACCAGGCGGGAAAGGACCTTGTTGGTGAAGCCGGGGATGCTGTTCTGCTCGACGATGGCGGTCTTCTTGCCCAGGAATCGGGCGGTCATCACCAGAGGCCCCGAAGCATATCCCCCCACGCCGATCACCAGGCTCGGCCTCTCCTTGAACAGGAGAACCAGGCTGTCCCAGAATGCCAGGGGAAGACGGAGGAACCCCTCCAGACGGGCCAGAAGGCCCTTGCCCTTGAGTCCACTCACCCGAATGAACCGGACATCCAACTTCTCTTTTTCCGCCACCCTGGCTTCAATCCCCGCCCGGGTACCGGCATAGACCACCTGGTTGCGGGGATCCCGAGCCAGAAATGCCTCTCCCACCGCCACTCCTGAAAAGAAGTGTCCCCCCGTACCACCACCGGCGATGAGAACCTTCACCTCAAGCCTCCACCGGAGGAGGGGCAAAAAACCGAGAGGGACCGGAGGAGGGCCACTCCCTCTTCCGAACGGAGGAGGCCTGAGAGGTGATGTTGAGGAGGACTCCTACCATGGCCAATCCGAAAATGAGGGAGGAGCCGCCGTAGGAGACGAAGGGAAGGGTCAACCCCTTGGTGGGCAGGAGGCCGGTGACCACGCACATGTTGATGCAGGCCTGAAGCCCCACCATGAAGGTGATGCCCAGCCCCAACAAGCGACCGAACAGGTCAGGAGCCGCTTCCACTGCCTTGATTCCCCGATAGACGAAGGCTGCGAACAGGAGAATCACCCCCAGGGCTCCCGCCAGCCCCAACTCTTCCGCCACCACAGCGAAAATGAAATCGGTGTGGGCGGCAGGCAGGAAGAACAGCTTCTGGTGACCATCCCCCAGGCCCAGCCCGGTGGCTCCTCCTCCCCGAAACGCCAACCAGGATTGGATGATCTGGAAACCCGTATCCTTGGGATCTCCCCAGGGATTGATGAACGCCAGCATCCTCTGTCGGCGATATTCCTCTCCCATCAGCACCACAAAGGCCACCGGCGCCGCCACCAGCCCCAGACCGAAGAGATGAATAAAGCGGGTCCCCGCCACAAACATCATGGCGAAGAGAATGAGGCCCAAGGTGGCGGTGGTTCCGAAGTCCGGCTCGGCCAGAATGAGCACCAGGATGGAACCCACCACGATGAGGTGGGGCAAAATCCCCATGGAAAACGTGGAGATGAACCTCTGCTTCTTTTCCAGGGAGTAGGCCAGGTAGACGATGAGCACCAGCTTGGCGATCTCCGACGGCTGGATGTAGAAGGAGCCCACCAGCTTGATCCACCGCCTCGCTCCCCCCATGGCGGTGCCCACCCCGGGAATCAGCACCGCCACCAGGCTCAGGGCTACCAGGAGCAGCGCCGGGTAGGTCCATTTCTTGTAGACCTGGTAGGGAATCCGGGCCATTCCCAGCATGGCCAGGAGCCCCAGCCCGGCAAAAACCGCCTGACGCTTGAGGAGATAGAGGGGGTCTCCGTAATCCATGGCGGCCTTCACCCCTCCTGCCGAGTACACCATGGTCACCCCCAGGAGCACCAGGGCCAGAACCACCGCCACCAGAGGGAGATCGGTGCCTTCGGGTACCAAGGCTCGGCTCCCCAGCCAGGTGAGGAAGCGGTTTCCCCAACTGGAGCTTCCCTTCTGTGGGGAAGGAGCGGGGGAGGACAAGGACCCCTCCCCTTCCGGACGCTGAAACCGCCTCACTCGCGCGGGCAGCTCTTGGGAAGCCATCTCCCCTCGCGAAGACCCCTCCCCTCCGGACCCCGGACTCCACTTCCGCCGCTTCCATCCGCTCATCCACCCGCTCATGACAGGGCCTCCACCAGGGAGCGAAACCGGGCTCCCCTCTCCTCGAAATTATTGAACTCGTCGTAGCTGCTGCATGCCGGCGACAGGACCACCGCGTCCCCGGCCAGGGCCAGCCCGGCTGCCTCTTCCACCGCCGCCGATAGGGTCCCCACCTGCACAACCGGGCATCCCGCCCCTTCCATGTCCTCTCGAACCCGACCCCCGGCCGCCCCAAACGCCACCACCGCCCTCACTCGCCCCGGCACCAGGGCCCGCAGCGGAGTGTAGGGGGAGCCCTTGTGCTTTCCACCCAGAAGCCACACCAGAGGGCCTGGCAGACCCCCCACCGAGGCCGCCGCCGAGTCCACATTGGTGGCCTTGGAGTCGTTGTAGAAGGTGACTCCTCGCCTCACTCCCACCGGCTCCAGGCGGTGGGGAAGGGAACCCAGGCGAGGGAGGGTGACCATGATCTCCTCGGGAGAGACCCCCGCCCTTCTGGCCAGGAGGGTCGCCGCCATCAGGTTCTCCCGGTTGTGGGTGCCAGGAACGGTAAAATCCTGGAGGGGATACTCTTCAAACTGACCACCGGGGAGGCATATCTGCATGGAATCACTTGAAATTCCTCCTCCGATCTCTCCCTTTTGCAAAGGGCGGCTGGCAAAGGGAGCCAGCTCCCCCTTTCCGGTTCGGGCCACCTTTTCTGCCCAGAAGTCCCCGGACCGATACACCGCCAGATCCCCGGGAACCTGCAGGCGAAACAGCTCCCCTTTGGCCGCAGCGTACTCCTCCATCCCGGCATACCGATCCAGGTGATCGGGAGTGACGTTGAGGACGGCTGCCGCCAGGGGATGAGCGGAGGGGGAGGTCTGGGCCTGAAAACTGGAGACCTCCACCACCAGGCAGTCCCATGGTCCTCCTTGCTGGGAAGCGGACGCGGCGCACAGGGGGGTCCCCAGGTTCCCTCCCACAAAGACCCGGGGAAGGGCCGCCGCCACCATGCTTCCCGCCCAGGTGGTGGTGGTGGACTTGCCGTTGGTCCCGGTGATGGCCACCAGAGGGACCCCCCGCAGAAGCTGTAGTCCCAGCTCCATTTCTCCCCACACGGGGATCCCTCGCCGCCTCCCTGCGGCGAGAACGGGATTCTCCGGGGGAACTCCAGGGGAAGCGATGATCAGGTCGGCCCCCTCCACAAGGGAGATGGGGTGCCCTCCCAGATGGAGCTCTCCCCCCATGCTGCTGATTTCATGAGCTGTTTCAGATAGTTGCGCAATCGACCGTTGATCATTGACCCGAACCTGGATTCCCAACCGCAGGAGGGCCCGAGCGGCGGAGACCCCCGACAGGCCCAGGCCCACCACCACGGCAACTCGAACGAAGCTCAGGGAAGGAGGCAACACGTTCATCACCGCAACTTGAGGGTCATGAGGGCAAACAGGGCGCACAAGATGGAGACGATCCAGAAGCGAACGATGACCTTGCTCTCCTTCATCCCTCCTTTTTCGTAATGATGATGGAGGGGGGACATGCGAAACACCCGATTCCCGGTGAGCTTGAAGGAGGTCACCTGAATGACCACCGACAGCATCTCCGCCACGAACACCGAGCCCACCAGGACCGACAGCAGCTCGTTCTTGGTGAGCACCGCCAGGGTGCCGATGGCTCCTCCCAATGGAAGGCTTCCCGTGTCCCCCATGAAAATGGACGCCGGGTGGGAGTTGTACCAGAGGAAGCCCAGGCCCGCCCCCACCAGGGTCACCGCGAAGATGGTCAGCTCACCGGCCCCGGCCACCACCGGGAGGTTCAAGTAGTCGGCATACTTGAAGTTTCCTGCCAGGTACGCCAGTACCGCCAGGGTGAGGGCGGAAGTCATCACCGGGCCAATGGCCAATCCGTCCAATCCATCGGTGAGGTTGACGGCATTCCCGAAGGCGACAATGACGAAGGTGGAAAAGATCACGTATCCGGGCCGGGTCAGCTCCAGGCTCACTTCCTTGAGGAAGGGAATGGGCAGATCGGAAGAGAGGCCAAACCCATAGACTGCCGCCCCCATGATCCCGCCTGCGATCACAAACTCCATGGCCAGCCGCGCCTTGCCGGACACCCCCTTGGTGTTGCGGCGAGCGATCTTCTGGTAGTCGTCCAGGAACCCCACAAACCCGAACCCACAGGCGATCCCCAGCACCCACCACACCAGGGGGATGTCCACCCGGGCCCACAGCAGGGTCGAAAGCACAATGGCCAGGAGCATGAGCAGGCCACCCATGGTGGGGGTGCCCGCCTTGACCAGATGGGTTTCCGGTCCATCGCTCCGCACCTGCTGACCCATCTTCAGCAGCTCAAGGCGGCGGATGAAGGGGGGATAGAGGACCATGGCGATGAGCAGGGCCGTGATCATGGCCCCCGCCGCCCGAAAGCTGATGTACCGAAAGACGTTGAACAGGATCGAGCTGTCCTGAAGGTGGGTGTAGAGGTAATAGAACACGGTCTCCTCCTCCTGCTTCAGCGGGTCGCTGGGGGGATGGGAAGGATTGGGCCAGGATGGGGCTGGACCGATGGCAAAACGGGCAGATCTCCCATCCAGTTACTGAGATCGGGGTGGGCGGGGCCCCTTTTCTTCCCTGTACATGCCTGAGCCTTCCCGGAGTTCATGGCTTCCCTTCCCATCCTTCAGGGGATGTCCACGAGGCGATCACCTTCTCCATGGCCATTCCCCGCGAGCCCTTCACCAGAACGCGGGCCCCGGGCGATTTCAACAATGGAACTACCGCCGCCGCTGCTTCGGCGTGGCTCCGGGCCTGAACCCGCCTGGCCTCCTCCATCCCCGCCTCCCCCGCTCCCGCAAGAATCTCCCGGGACTGCTCCCCCAGGCACACCAGGAGATCCAGGGAGGCTCCAGAGGCCAGGCGCCCCACCTCCCGGTGGGATGGCACCGATTCCTCCCCCAACTCCAACATGTCCCCCAGGACGGCGATGCGAGGCCGCGAGGGATCCTGAGCCAGGGCGGAGAGGGCGGCTTCCATGGAGGTTTCGTTGGCGTTGTAGGCGTCGTTGATGAGGAGGGCCCCCGAGGGCAGTTCGGTCACTTCCATCCTCATGGCCGGCCCCTTCACCCGGGACAGTCCGGCTCGGATTTCCCTGCCCGAATATCCCACCGCCACCGCCACCGCCACCGCCGAAAGCGCGTTCCACACGTTGTGAACTCCTGGCAGGGGAAGGGCCACGTCCACCGTTTCCTCCCCCAGGTCCACCACCATCCTGCTTCCTCGCCAGCCTTCGGAGCGCACCGCGATGAGGCGAACATCCGCTCCCACCCCCTCTCCGAAGCCCAGCACCTTGCACCCTTCGGGAAGGGGAAGGAGGGCGCTGTGGGGATCGTCCCGATTGATGACCAACACGTCCCCGGGGCGGGCGGTGGCGAACAGCTCCCCCTTGGCTCGAGCCACTCCCTCAACTCCCCCCAGCTTCTCCAGATGGGCCTTGCCGATGCGAGTGATCAACCGGACATCGGGGAGGGTGGCCAGGGCCATGGCCTCGATCTCGTGGAAGGCGTTCATACCCATCTCGATGACCGCAAACCGGTGCTCGGGGCTGAGGCGGAGGAGGGTCAGGGGGCAACCCACCAGGTTGTTGAGGTTGCCTTCGGTGGCCAGCCCGGGGCCCCTCTCCCCCAGGATGGCGGCGATCATCTCCTTGGTGGTGGTCTTGCCCACCGATCCGGTCAGGCCGATCACCGGCTCCGAAAACCCGATGCGGGCCGTCCTTCCCAGATCCAGAAGAGCCTGACCGGTGTCTTCCACCTCCACCACCAGCCTCCCCGGCGGCAGGTCTCCTTCGGTAAAGCGCCCCTCCTGCACCAGAGCGGCGGTACCCGGTATCCGAAGCACATCCTGGACGAAGCGGTGGCCGTCCATCCTCTCTCCCTGAAGGGCCAGGAAGAGCCTCCCTGCCTCGGCCAGGCGGGAATCGGTGGTGATGGACCAGGAGCCGGGAACGAACCCGGTCAATGCCCTGCCCCCCACCGCCCGCAGGAGGGCCTCGGAGGTCAACCGGTAAGGAGGGGCAAAATGAGAGGAGGAAGAGGGGTTCATGACCTTCCCCACCCTCGCAGGGCCACCCGCGCTTCTTGCCGATCATCGAAGGGCAGGCGCCTCGTTCCCACCACCTGGTAGTCCTCGTGTCCCTTGCCGGCGATGAGGATCACGTCCCCCTCCGCTGCCTCCAGGATGGCCCGGTGGATGGCCCGGGCCCGGTCGGGCTCCATCACCCAGTCGATTCCCGGGGGACTCCCCTCCCGAGCATCGGCCAGGATGGCCAGGGGATCCTCGGTGCGGGGGTTGTCGGAGGTCAGCACCACCCGATGCGCGTGACGAGAGGCCGCTGCGGCCATCAACGGCCTCTTGCCCCGGTCCCGATCTCCACCGCAGCCGAACACGCAGATCAGGCGACCTTGGGTCAGGGGGCGAAGGGAGGACAGGACCCGGTCCAGGGCATCGTCGGAGTGGGCATAATCCACCAGCACCACGGGGCCGGAACCCCCGGATTCTTCTACTCTTTCCAGCCGACCCGGCACCCTTTCAACCGCCTCCACCCCTGCCGCTGCCTCTTCCAGGGTGATTCCCAGGAGGAGCCCCGCCGTCAGCGCCCCCAGGGCGTTTTCCAGGTTGTGGGGCCCGGTCAGGGGTGACCGAAGTTCGACCTTCCCCCAGGGGGTCGCCACCTGGGCGATGAATCCCTCCACGCGAAAGGTGGCCGACTCGGCCACCACCTGGGCCGTTGGATGAGGGATCGCTGAAAACAGCAGTGAATTCGGCCACTTCTTGGCGAGGGCCAGGGCGTGGGCGTCGTTGGCATGGGCGGCAAACCCCCTCCCCTCTCCCTTGATTGATTCGGCCAGCACCTCGGTCACCAGCCTCTCCTTGGCGGCGGCGTAGGAGGCCATGTCCCGGTGATAATCCAGGTGATCCCGGGAAAGATGGGTGTAGATCGCCACGTCCACATCCAGCCCCGCCAGCCTTCCCTGGTGCAGGGCGTGGGAGGAGGCTTCCAGAGACACTCCCCTGGCCCCCCGATTCAGCAGATCCCCAAGCAGGGCATGGAGATCCACCCCCTCAGGAGTGGTGTGGGAGGAGGGGGCGTGCTGCCCATGGAAGAAAATCCCGGTGGTCCCCAGCAGAGCGGTGGGCCAGCCTCCCGCCTCCATCACCCCGGCAGTCAGGGTGGCGGTGGTGGTCTTGCCATTGGTTCCGGTGACGGCCACCACCTTCATCTTGCGGGCGGGATGACCGTGGAAGGCGGCGGCCAGCCTCGCCAGGGTCCGCCGGGGATCGGCCGACTTCAGCCAGGTCACTCCTTCGGGAAGCTCGTGGGGCCATTCCCGCGCCACGATGGCGACCGCACCCCGAGAAATCGCGTCCTGGACAAACTGAATTCCGTTTGCTTCGCTTCCGGCAACCGCTCCGAAGACGCACCCGGGACCGACCTTCCGGGAATCCACCGCCAGCCCCTGGATCTCCATTTCCCCGAAGCCTCGCCTTTCCACTTCGCCGGGGAGATGGAGGAGGAGGCCATTCAGGGAAGGACCCCTCATTGCGCCTGCTCCCGGGTGGGATGGGTGTGGGCGGTGGAGGGAGCCGCCAGTCCCCCTCCCTGGGTGGGCAGGACCGCAGGCACTTCTGGCACCGGCGGGGGCTTCCTGGGGGTGAAGGTCAGCACCACCTCCCGGACGTCCACCATCTTGACCCCCGGGGAGGGAGATTGGTGGGTGAGCAGCCCCGAACCTTCCACCCGAATCGAGGCGAGGGCTCCCTTGAGCTTGTCCAGGGCGATCCGGACGGTGTTTCCCGACAGATCGGGCATGGTCGCCGGGGCTTCGGGGATCTCGTCCTCCCCTTCGAGGGCGGCAGAAGCCACCGCCTTTCCCGGCGGGGTGGTGGATGGAGAAGGCAGGTCCGGGACGGCGGCCTCCCGCTGCGTTTCCGCCAGATTGCCGGTGGTAGACAGGGCGGGGACTCCCAGGGCCATCAAGGCCTTGCGCCCCACTTCCCGGAACACCGGCCCCGCCACCACTCCGCCGTAATGGTGCAGGGTGGGTTCATCCAGGGTCACCACGATGGCAATCCGAGGATTCTCCAGGGGGGCGAATCCCACGAAGGAGGAAACCCACAGGCGATAGGTGCGGGTGGCGGGATCGATCTTTTGGGCCGTACCGGTCTTTCCCGCTGCGGTGTAGGCATCCAGACGAGCCAGGGTTCCCGTTCCCCCCTCTTCCAGCACTCCCCCCATCATGGCGCGGACCTCGGCGGCGGTGGTGTCGCACAGGACCCGCCTCACTTCGGTGGGCTCGGTTCGGGAGAGAACCGCCGCCTCCCGGTCCCGCACCTCGGAGACGATATAGGGCTTCATCAGTCGGCCCCCGTTGGCGATGGCGGAGAGGGCGGCGGCGACCTGGACGCCAGTCACCGACACCCCCTGCCCGTAGGCATGGGTGGCGACATCAATGGGGGCCCACTTGCTGAAGTGGCGGAGGATTCCCCCTTCCTCCCCGGGGAGATCCACCCCGGTGGGGCTGCCGAATCCCCAGGAGCGATACCAGTTCCACAGCGCTTCCCTGCCCATCTTGTCGGCGATCTTGGTGCTGCCGATGTTGCTGGAGACCTTCAGGATTTCCCTTACCGTCATGTCTCCATAGGGATGGGTGTCGTGGACGATCCTCTTTCCATAGCCGAACTGCCCGTATTCACAGAAGAACTTCGTGTCCGGCGTCACCGTTCCCGACTCCAGGGCTGAGGAGATCAGGAAGATCTTCATCACCGACCCCGGCTCATAGTTGAACACCAGGGGCATGTTGCGAAACGCCTCCTTGTCCAGCTTGCCGTAGTGGTTGGGATCCATGGCGGGGGCGGTGGCCAGGGCGAGGAGGGCCCCGGTCTGCACGTCCATGACCACCACCTCTCCCCGAGTGGCTTTCCATTTTTCCACGGCGTCAGCAAGGGCCTGCTCGGCGGCATATTGGATGTCCCGATCCAGGGTCAACACCAGGTTGTCCCCCTGGTTCCACTCCCGGGCCACCACCCCACCGGGGGTGATGTTGCGCTGCCTGCCGTCCTTGAGGATGGTGAAGCCCTTGGTTTTTCCCTGAAGGACGTGGTTGTAGCGGGCTTCCACCCCCTCCATCCCCCGACCTTCCTTGCCCACGAACCCCATCACCTGCCCCGCCAGTGAGCCGTTGGGATAGGTCCTCTTGGCCTCAAAGGTCACCTGGATCCCCTCGATCTTCAGAGCCTCCACCTGGGCCCTTGTCTCTTCGGTCACCTGGCGAGCCAACCACTCGAATCGACCCGGCTGGGTGAGGATGGTGTGGGCCTCGGCACCGTCGCTGAAGCCCGTGAGCGGCACCTGCCC
>CAYRTW010000002.1:11117-56692 GCA_964426935.1 uncultured Rickettsiales bacterium | reverse complement strand
AGCGTCAGGTTCTGCCTCCCACCATCAACCTCCATCACCCCGACCCCGACTGCGACCTGGACTACATTCCCCATCAAGCCAGGGAGGCGACGGTGGAGTGGGCCCTGTCCAACTCTTTTGGTTTCGGGGGGCAAAATGCCTCCCTGGTCCTTCGCCGTTTCCAGCCTGGAGCTTCTTCATGAACCCTGAGCGCCAGCCGGTGTTGACCGCAGGGGGAATCGTCTGTGCCCTGGGCCTGTCCCCTCAGCGGGTGTGGGAGAGGTTTCGCCGAGGAGAGACGGGAATCCGCCCCCTGGAAAGAATCCGGGAGCCGTGGATGCCCATCCGCTTTGGTGGAGAGGTCACCGGCGAGTTCCGTCCCGGGGATCACGCCTTCCACCGCAAGATGCTCAAGGTGATGACCTGGCCGGTGCGTTTTGGGGTGGGCGCCGCCCGGCTGGCGGTGCAGGAGGCGGGAGGAGAGGAGGCCCTGTTTGCAGGAGTGGACCCCACGCGCCGGGGGATGTTCACTGGGGCGGGACTGTCGGTGGATGAAGACAACGAATTCCTTCCGGGGGTCATCGCCGCTGAGGGTCCCCCCGGGGTTCTGGACCTTCCCCGCTTTGGCAGAGAGGGGGTGCCCACCGTCAACCCCCTGTGGCTGGTGAAGGGATTGACCAACAACGTCCTGGCCCTGGTGGCTCAGGGATACGATCTCCAGGGACCCAACGACAACCTGGGGAGTGGGCGCGCCGGAGGACTGCTCTCCCTCCACGACGCCGCCCACGCCATTGCCGAGGACCGGGGAGACGTGCTCCTGGCGGGGGGGTACGACACCCTGCTCCATATGGAGAAGCTGGCCGGCCTGTTCCTGCTCCACCGCCTGCCCCCCGAAGGCACCCTCCCCTGGTCGGCAGGAGGGCCCCTGGATCCTGGCTCCGAGGGCATCGTTCCTGGCGAGGGAGCCGCCTTTGTGGTGGTGGAGCCCGAGGCCAGGGCCAGGGCTCGGGGAGCCCGGGTGTGGGCGCGGGTCAGGGGGACGGGGGCGGGATTCATCGCCAGTGAAGAGGGGAAGTCCTTGCCGGTTGCCCTGGGTGTGGAGGTCCTGGATTCGGTGACAGACCGGATTCTTGCTCATTCCGGGGTCGACGCCTCCCAGGTGGGACTGATCCTGTCCGCCAACTCGGGGGATCCCAGCGAAGCGGCCATCCATCAGAGGTGGATGGAGAAGTCAGGGGGTGCCCGGGAAGTGATTGCCCCAGCGTCCTTTCTGGGGGACGGGTGGGCTGCCGGAGGAGCCTTCGCCCTGGCCCTGGCCCTCCCAGCCCTTCAGGAGGGGAATCATCGGTTTGCCCTGGTGACCTCCCTGTCCGACACCGGGGAAGTTTCCGCCTGCCTCCTGGAGAGGGGGTAGGGTGACCGCCGCTGAGATCCTTCCCCCTTCAGGATCCATATTGGATCAAGGGAAATCTCCGATTCTTTATCAGGAGGGGCGAGATCTTTCTCCCCTGTTCCAGCCCTTTCAGTTGGGACCTCTCCGCCTCCCCAATCGGGTCATCATCCCCGCCATGGAGACCAATCTGGCAGGCCGATCCGGGGAGATCACCGACAGGCTCATCGAATACTATCTGGAGAGGGTGCGGGGAGAGGCGGCCTACATCACCACCGAAAACACCTCGGTCCATCCTTCGGGGATGGTGACCGACAAGATGCTCCGCATCGATCATGACGGCCTGACCGAAGGATTCCGCCGCCTGGTGGAGGCCGTTCACAAAGAGAGGGGTCGAATCCTCATCCAGCTTTCCCATGCCGGCCGCCAGACCCTCTCCGATTTCACTTCTGGCAGCCTGGTGGCTCCCTCCCCCCTTCCCTGCCCGGTGATGAAGGAGGTTCCCAAGGAGCTCACGGGGGAGGAGATCGGGGAGTTGGTGGCGGCGTTTGGTGCCGGAGCCCGGCGAGCCCGGGAGGCGGGGGCGGATGGGGTCGAGTTGCACATGGCCCACGGCTACCTGCTGTGCGGATTCCTTTCCCCCTACTCCAACGTCCGCAGCGACGAGTACGGGGGCTCGGTTTCCAAGAGGGCCCTCTTCCCCTCCCAGGTGGTGAGGGCGGTGAGGGAGGCTTTGGGCCCCCATCGCGCCCTGGTGTGCCGAATCTCTGCCGATGAGAGGGTGCCGGGGGGCCTGATCCCGGACGACGCCATCCAGATCGGTCGCATCCTGATGGAGGCGGGGGCCGACGGCCTTCACGTTTCCGCCTGCAACTACGAATCGATGTTCTGGAACATGCCCTCCTACTTTCTTCCCGAGGGGAGTTTCGAGCCCCTGGCCGCCCGGATGAAGAGGGAGCTGGGGGTACCGATCATCGCCGTGGGCCGCATCCATCGCCCCGAACTGGCAGCCCACATCCTCTCCCAGGGCCATGCCGACCTGGTGGCCATGGGCAGAGCCACCATCGCCGATCCCCATCTGGTGAGAAAGGCTCGCCTGGGTCTTCCCATCCGACCCTGCCTGGCCTGCAACCGCTGCATCGCCTCCATCTCTGGCGGTCCCCTGGAGTGTACCGTCAACCCGATCCTGGTTTCACATGATTCAGGATCTGAATCAGATCTAAAATCTTCATCCTTCAACTCCCTCAGGAGTGCCCCCCTGCGAATGATGGTGGTGGGAGGAGGACCGGCAGGGCTGGCCACCGCCATCGCGGCCATCGACTCCCGGTTCCAGGTAACCCTGGTGGAGAAGAGACCTCACCTGGGGGGGCAGCTGGATCTGGCCTCCATGCCCCCCCACAAGGAGCCGGTGGCATGGTATCGGGACTACCTGCTGGCAGAGGTCAAGCGCCGCCCCATCCAGGTGGTGACTGGGAGGGAACTGGATGGGGAACTTCTCCTCCAGGTGGATCCCCAGGTGGTGGTGCTGGCCACCGGCTCCCGGCCCCGCACCCTGTCCTTTCTGGACCCTGGGGGAATACCCATCATCGACGCCGACTCGGCCATGCGAAATCCCTCCCTGGCGGGGCCCCGGCCCGTGGTGGTGGGAGGGGGAGCGGGAGGCTGTGAAGCGGCCCACTACCTGGCGTCCCAGGGATGTCATGCCACGGTGTTGGAAAGGAAGCGCAAGGTGGCCATGGATCTCAATCCACCGGTGCGCTTTCACTTGGAGAGGTCCCTGCGAGAAGACGGGGTTTCCGTGTTCACCCAGGTCCAGTCGGTGCAGGTGGACAGGGGCGTGGTCCTGGTCCAGGTCGCCAGGGAGGGGACTCATCGGCTGGAGGGGGTGAGCGCCTTCATTGCCGCCGCAGGGAGGGAGCCGGTGCTCCCCGAATCTCCGGTGCTCACCTCCTATACGGGGATGGTGGTATCCGTCGGCGACGCCAGCCGACCTCGCTCCATCTTCGAGGCGGTAACCGACGCCCTTCGCACCGTGGAGCGCCTGGATCGCCAGTTGTTCACCCAGGATTCCACCTTGGATCTGGCAGGAGATTCCCTGACGTTTCCTCCACAAGAGGCCTCCTGAGGCCCGAAATCCTTGCCCACCTTCGCCCCTTTCCAACACGAGGATGACCGCTGCCCATGACCAACGACGAAATCTACCAGGTGGTGGTGACCAACATCGCTGAAGCCCTGGGGCTGGACAACGACGAAGTTCATCTGGAGGACACTCTCATCGAAGACCTGGGGGCCGAGTCCCTGGATTTCCTGGATATTGCCTTCCGACTGGAGCAGGACCTGGGCATCAAGATCCCCCGAGGAGATATCCAGCAGAGGGCAGAGCAGACGGCGGGGGAGGATGCCTTTGAGGTGGACGGAGTGCTGACCGCCACCGGGCTCCAGGCTCTTCGGGAAGCCATGCCCGAGGTGGCCGCAGAAAAGTTCAAAGAAGGGCTGACGGTACGGGAGATTCCCTACCTGTTCACGGTGGAAACCTTCTACAACCTGTGTGTGCGACTGGTCGCTGAGAAAGCGTCTGCCTGACGGCGGGGGCACGACGGTCAGTCTTCTGACTTTGGGGAGGGAAAAGGTCCCCCGGGCCGTGCCGGGGATGAGGATTCGCCATGAGCGCGGGACTTCTGGAGCAGGATTCCCCGGTAGAGGCCTCCCTCTCCCAGGTCAGGGAGAGGTTGCCCACCCCCGAGACCTCTGCCTCTGCAGCCGCAAAGGGAGGAGGAACCCAGATCCTGCTCTTTGACGCGGTGTGGGTGCTGGGCGCCCTGTGGGTATACGGAGGTGCCGCCGTCCTGCCCGGATTCCTTCTTCAAGCCGCCTGGCGGACGGGAGGTCCCCTCCTCCTGGGGTTTGCCTTGCCCGTCGCCTACTTCCTGTTTCTGCTGTGCCTCATCATCGCCATCGGCTGCGTCACCCTGTTCCTTCCTCCTGAACCTCCCGGGCTGAAGACGGTGTTCAAGGGCAAGGAGTTCGCCGTTTTTCTGGTTCGATGGGGCCTGGACGCCTATCTGGTGCCTCCCCTCCGCCAGCACATCCAACTGCTGACCGCCACCCGCTACCTGTACTTCCGGGCCATGGGCATGACCCTTCACTGGACCACCCACATCTCCCCTGGGGCCCGGGTCATCTCCCCCAGCCTCCTTCGCCTGGGGCGCAACGTGTTCCTGGGGGAGGGGACCTACGTGTCAGGGCATCTGTCGGTGGGGGACAGGATGATGTCCGCCCCGGTGATCATCCACGAGGGGGCAAACGTCGGCGCCCATTCCAACGTGGGACCGGGTGTCCAGATTGGGGCTCGCACCAAAGTGGGGGCGATGGTGGACGTCGCCCCCGACGCCCGCATCGGTCAGGACGTCCACATCTTCCCCCGCTGCCACATTGGCATGGGCGCGGTGATCGGCGACGGAGTGATGCTGGATCCCCGCACCTACATCCCTTCCTACACCTTCGTGCCAGCGGGAGAACACTGGGCTGGAGACCCGGGTCGATGCGTGGGGAAGGCCAGGGGGCGCCAGGGCAAGGCTCAAAAGAAGCGCTCCGGGGAGATTCCGGTGCTTGCCCCCCGTCCCGACTCCTCTCCGGGAGAAGACTCCTCCCAGTAGCCTGCCCGGGGAGGAAGGACGGAAACGGAAGGGGATTTTCCCCTCGTCGGGGTTCAGATCCAGTGGTCCCCGTCGTCGTCCACCGTAGGCTTCGTCTGAGTCGCCAGCCAGGCCGTCCACGCCCCCCCTCCAGCGGCGGTCACTTCCAGGAGCAGGCCCACCTCGTCGGTGCCAGGGATGCCGGTAGCCGGTCGCACCCACTGGGCCAAGGCCAGGAAGCGAACCCCTTCCGAACCGGGCAGGGGGATGCGAATCCGCACCCTCTCCTCCTTTCGCACCCATCCCCGGTCCACATGCAGACGGAGACCCACGGCGGTGGCGTCCCGGATCCGCACCTGCCGGTCCTTGCCGGAGATGGAGATGGTGGCCAGGAGGTTCAGAGACGTGCGGGTCTCCTTGCGGCGGTTGGGACCTCTGACCGGAGGGGGAATGGCCGGGGAAGGAGCCGGCGTTTTTGTCGTCTGTAACTGGCCCGCCACCCAAAGCATCAGGGAGGTCACCGAAAAGGGCTTGGGGATGAAGCGGGCCTGCTTGAATCTGGCCAGAAAGGGGAGCACCTCCTCCTTTTCCATGAACACCCCGCTGGTCACCGCCACCGCCACTTCTCCTCCTCGGGGATGGTGACTCAACGCATCCAACACCTGGAACCCGTTGACCTTGGGGAGGCCCAAGTCCAAAAGCAACGCCCCTGGCGCCCCCTTTTCAAGGAAGCGCAGCGCCTGAACTCCATCTTCGGCGCACACCGCCAGCAGCCCCAGGGACAGGGCGACCGCTCGAAGTTGCTCCCGGATGTCCTGATCGTCCTCCACCACCAGCACGGTGCGAGCCCTCTCCTCTGCCGTCATCAGCGACGGAGGAACAGGCGCTCTCCCCGGAGAATCTGTTTTCTGGGCTCCCGTCATGGTCGGTGAAATCATCTTTGCATTCATGGCTCCCCCCCTCACCCGCTGAGGATCCTCGCACCCTCGCGCTCGGCCAACGAGCCTCGATCCTCGGTTACAAATAGCACCGAATGTCAAAAAAATCCCCTTCTCGTCTACTTCTCCTCGTCCACCCGCCTCACCTTCATCACTTCCCGGTGTTGCTTGAATTGATAACGGACCTCGCCGCTCCCCCTTGAGACCGGCACCGTCACCCAACTCTTGCGGGTCATGTCCTCCATCATCACCAACATGGTGCGAGGCTCGATCCATTGTGTTCCCTCGCCGGTGATGGGCCCGTCCGGGTCCCCCCACAAAGGACTGACCTCCTTGATCGTCTGAAGGAACTTGAAGAAGGGTTCTGCTCCCGCTCCCTCCTCACCAAAACGGTGGCGAGGGTGGCCGAAATAGCTGTAGGCCACCCGGGCCACCGGGACTCCCCGAAACTGGACCCATCCCAGGAAGCGAGCCTCATAATGAGCGGGCTCCAATCCCCCCGGGCCATCCAACCAGGTCAGGCCGTACCAGGTCGCGCCCACCTTCCGGTCCACCCCATCCTCCCCACCGAGGTAGCGCCCTCCGTCAAAGGCGGGGGAGGCATCCAGATAGCGCTGAAGACGCTTTTCCATGGTCTCGGTGGTGGGAATGACAAAGGATCGGGAGGTGGCATCGGCGTTGGGAACATGCTGCTCAATGGCGCGTTGCCATTCCTGCAACCCGCTGGAAAGGCTGACCTTCCCGTCTTCTCCTGCCTTGAACTCCACTGCGTAACCCGGTTCGGGGAGGAGGGGAATCTCCACCAGAGAGGCGCCCCCCTTGCGGGCGGAAAGGGCCCTGAGCTGATCGGTGATCCGAAGACCGTCCCCTTCTCGCCGGATGACCAACGTGGAGCGGGAGGCCGAGGTCACCTCCACCGGATCCATGTCCACGGTGAGGGCCTGGAGGACCGCCTTGGACTGGGAGGTGCTGACCAGGTCCACTGCCAACCCGGGGGTCAGGTAGGGGCGAAACCGAACGGTGTCGGACGAGGTGGAGGCCGGGCCGATTCCTTCTTCTTCCCGAAACCCCGCCAGGAGAGCGGTGAGGTCCGTCTCGGCATGGGCCCGGACGGTGTCGATCCTGACCTTCCGCGCCAGGGCCTTGTCGGCGATGGCCTTTCCCCCCTTGGCCAGGGGGTCCTTGGGATCCCTCTTCAAGGCTTCACCATAGGCCGCCACTGAGGCCTCCAACTCCCCGGCCTCATAGAGCATCAGGGCCGCTCGCGCCCACATCACCCCGCTACCCCCTCCCTCTGCCTTGGGCATGGCCGCCAGCGCCGCCTTGAGCTGCCCGTTGTCCAGGTGCAGGCTCACCAGCTCGCTCCCCACCTCTGGGGGCGCCCCCTCCGCCAGGGCCTGTTCGTAGTAGCGAGCGGCCTCGGGGTACTGCCCGCCATCCCGCGCCCGCCGAGCGGCGTCCAAGGGATCGGCACACCCCGTCCACAGAAGCACCCCCACCAACAGCCACATCCATCGCCCGATCGGCATCATGTGCAAGCACCTCGAAAAGGTCCGCGATTCTCTCCCGGCGGGAGGGGGAGCGCAAACCACAGAATGGGGTGGGGCAAGCGATGAAACGGACTGCAGAGCACTACCCCCGCAGGCGATGCTCGCTCACTCCCCCGGTCCAAGTCCTTTCCCCGAGGCCCAGGTAGAGCAAATCCCCGCTCACCGACAAATCGAAGACATTTCGCCGGTCCAGCCTGTCCACAACAGCTCCTACCAGCAACGGATCGATGACCCTCAGCACCACGCTGTCCCCCCGGTGGATGCGCTCCCCGGCCAGCAGACGGAGGTGGGGCCCGGGATCTCGATGGGGATACACCACCACCCGCTCGGCAGCCTTGGTGGCCCGATGCAAGCGCCGGGCATCGGGAAGGCCCACCTCAATCCACGTCGAGATCCTTCCAGTAAGGTCCTTCACCCACAGAGCCGGCTCATCGGGCTCACACAGCCCCCGGGAAAAAGCGATTCCCTCCTCATGCTCCAGACAAAAGGCCATCACCCGAGTCACCAGGTACTCCGCCGTCTCCGAAGGATGGCAGGCCGCCTGGAGGGTCAGAGCCTCATAGACCCCCCGGTCGGAGTCGGAAAGAGAGATGTCAAAACGGTAGACGGTGGAACCGAGGGTCAAACGGGGAGCCTCCGGGAGGGAGATATAGCGTGGTTTTTCCGGTTTTTACCAGGACGGGGGAACGGGGACGAGGTCGAGGACGGGTTTCACCGGAGGTCAATGAACCAAGACTACCCTCAAGCCCTGTCCCCCTCCCTTGCTCCCCCACGAGGGGAAGCGCTATCCTGGCCCCGCTCCTGGAGTGCTTCGCCGTGGCCAACAACCTGACCAAGACCATCGTTGATCAAGCTGTCAAACCTGACGCTGTGGAACCAGTTCCCTCCGACATGCGGGCCGTCCTGCGGGTGGTGGAGGGACCGGACGAGGGGGAAACCCGGGAAATCCGCAACGCCATGACCCTCATCGGCCGGGGGAGACACTGCGATCTGGTGCTCCACGACGACCGGGTCTCCGCACGCCATGCCTCGTTGTCCTTCGTCAACGGCGAGTTCCGTTTGAAGGACGAGGAGAGCACCAACGGCACCCTTCTCAACGGATCGACGGTGAAGGAGTTTGCCATCAAGGATGGGGATCTCATCCGGGTGGGCCGCACCGTCTTCATCCTGGAGATCGATTTCCAGGACGACACCATGGGTGGGGATGACAGCTAGGGCCGATACTTCTGTCCTCCTGCTGACTCTTCTGGCGGTGACAACCGCTTCGGAGCGGGGATGGGCGGGAGGGGGCCCCGCCTTCTGGGATCCCCAGACCCTGCGGGACACCTCCAGGTCCTTCGCCACCGCCAGCAAGGAGGCTCCCCAGAAGGGGGAGACCCTGGATGCTTCGGTCGCTCGGGGAGGGCGGGCCTTGGAAACCCTGGAAACCATTGCTGATTTTGTGAGAGGAGCGGAAGTTCCTCTTCCTCCTTCCTTCACCTCGGGCCTGGCCTCCCGCACCGCCCGCTATGAGCAGAGCTTCGCCGACGCCCAGTCCTTCGTGGCTGCCTTCGGTGCCGATTTTGACGAGGCCTTCCGGAGTTCCCTGGAGAGGGCCCTCCGACGGGTGAAGGCTGACAACGGATACAGCACCCTGGAGGAGTGCCGCAACGCTTCGGGATTGCCCATGCAACCGGGATTCTCCACCGGGAAGAAGTGCATAGGGGAGGACGCCAACGCAAAGGTGGCCGCCGCCGTGGATGGGGATGTCGCCCTCTCTTCTCGTCTCCAGGAAATCTCCCAGCGCCCCTGGCCGGTGGTGTCCCTGGGAGAAGGGGGGGTCCCCGTCCCCATCCATCCCCGCTCCGGGGCTCCCCTCCTTCCCCAGTCCCGTTTCGTCCGCCCCGATGTCCTGGTGAACAGCTACGAGCCCGGACGCGGCGCCCTGGGGAAGATCGACGAGGCCTTTGCCCCTGCCCAGGCTCGGCTGGAGGAGGCCCGGGAGCAGTTGGAGGATGATCGGGCGTTGTGGCAGCAAGAGGCGCCGGTCCTCGCCGCCGCCGAAAAAGAATCCCGCAAACAAGCCCTGAAGGAGAGGGCCAGGGCCTTGGTGGAATACCGGGATCGCTTGGACGCCCTGCGCCGGGACGCCCGCGCCAAGGTGGCGGGAGTGATCCTCAAAGCCGCTGCTGTTCCCATGGAGAAGGAAGGCTCTCCTCAGGGATTCTGCCTGGAGCCCTCTTCCCTGGGAGGGTGCCCTGGGGTGGACGAAACTGCCAACCTGGGAGAGCTGCTGGCCAAGGACCGAGCCCTGGGCAAGAAGGCGGAGGCGGCGGGGGCGTTGGGGAAGATTCCCGTTCTGCCTTGAGGGCGGGATGGGGGGATGTTCGCACGAGTTACAATCGGACGGTCATGCTCCCCTCCCCTTTCGCTATCCTCCCAGGGATGCCCCGCTTCCATCCCCTCTTCACCCACCCGTTGCTGCACTTTGCTCTGTTGGGAGGCCTGTTGTGGGGACTCTACCAATGGGTGACCCCTTCCCCCTCCCTGGTGGTCACCGAGGAACGGCGGACGGCCATCACCCGGGACCTGACCCTGAGCCTCCATCGCCCCCCCACTTCCGCTGAGGTGGAGAGGGGGATTCTGGCGTGGATCGACGAGGAATTGCTGGTGAAGGAAGCCCGGGCCCTGGGGCTGGATCGGGGGGATCCCATCGTTCGCCGCCGCCTCCTCCAGAAGATGCGAGCCCTCCATGCGGCCCCTCCGCACCCCTTCACCGAGGCCGAACTGGAGGCCTTCCGGGCGGAGCATGCCTCCCGATACCAAAGGCCGGCCCGATTCGCCCTGACCACGGTGCGAGCCGGCGAAGGGGAAGAGGGTCGCCGGAGAGCGGTGGAGTTTGCCCGGGCTTTGGATGAGGGCTCCCCTTCCCACTCCATGGGCCTTCCCGATCCTGAAGGCTCCCGTACTCGCCTCGCCCCCGCCTCCACCCATGCCCGCCGCTTCGGGGACGCCTTCGCGGCGGCACTCCCGACCTTCCCCCGAGGGCGAAGCCGCGCCCAGGCCACCACCCGGGGGTGGTACGCGGTGCGGGTGGATGAAGTGGACCCTGCCGCCGATCTCCCCCTGGCCGCTGTTCGCCAGGCGGTAGAGGCGGATCTTGCTGAATCTATTGGGGAAATCAGGAATAGAGAGGCCGTTGACCGTCTTCGCGGCGCCTCTTCGGTACAGAGGGAAGATCGGAGGTGAAAGCCGTCGTGGATGAGCAAGGGGTTTTCTCCTCCAATCCTTCCACGCGGGGATCGATTCGGGGATGGGGGCTCTTCCTGCTCCTCCTCGCCCTCCTTTCCTCTCCCGCCCGGGCCCACGATTTTGCCCCTCTGCTGCTGACTGCTACCGAGGAGGCCCCCGGCACCTGGCGATTGTTCCTTGCTCCCTCCTCTAAAGGCTCCACCGACGCCCCCTCTTCCTCCTCCCTCCCCGTCCCCCGCCTGGACTGCCCGGAGCCCCAACCCCACCTCTTCCGCTGCACCTCCTCCCCCTCTCTGGAAGTCACCGGCCTCACCTCTGCCAACCCCGAAGTGCTGACTCGCGTCTACCCCCTGACCGGTAAGGAGAGGGTCCTCGTGCTCACCGCCACCACTCCTCCCCAGCCCCTGATGTCCCCCGCCTCGGGGAATAGCTTCGTTTCCATGGGATTTCACCACATTCTCACCGGCTGGGACCACCTCCTGTTCCTCCTGGGGCTGGTCCTCCTTCTTCCCTCCCCGATTCCCCTGCTGCGGGCCATCACCGGATTCACTGTCGGCCACCTGCTGACCCTCGCCCTCGCCACCTCGGGGGTGGTGAGCGTTCCCCTTCCGCTGGTGGAAGTCCTCATCGCCCTGTCCATCGCCTTTCTGGCTGCGGAGGCCGTCTCGTCTCACCCTGACTCTCCCCTGAGGCGCCGCCCTGCCCTCCTCTCCCTGGCCTTCGGACTTCTTCATGGCCTGGGACTGGCCACCTTCCTGTCCCAAGCGGGCCTGTCCTCGGTCTCTCTTCCCATCTCCCTCTTTCTCTTCCACCTGGGGGTGGAGATGGGGCAGGCAGGCTTTCTCATCCTCGTCTATTTCCCCCTGCGCCTCCTCCAATCCCCCTCCCGTCGCCGCGTCGCCGCCTACGCCCTGGGGAGCGGAGCCATGGCGATGACCTTGGCACGAACCGCTTCTTTTTGGACCTGGAGCCTGTGATGAAGCCCGGCAACTCCATTGGTTTCGTTCTCGTTCTGGGGATTTTTTCTGCCTGCAGTCCACCCTCATCCGACATCCCCCTGGTCACCGGTCTCGGCGACACCCATGTCCCCTGCGACGACTCCAATCCCCAGCGCAATCTGTATTTTGGCGATCTCCACGTCCACACCGCCTTGTCCTTTGACGCCTGGGTCTATGACGTGCGTTTGGAGCCGGAGGGCGCCTACCGTTTTGCCAGGGGAGAGACCCTGCTCCTTCCTCCCTTGGATGAGCAGGGGGAAGGCACCGTGCCGGTCTCCCTGGGGCGTCCCCTGGATTTTGCCGCCGTCACCGATCACGCTGAATTTCTTGGAGAAATACGGGGTTGCACCGATAAGTCTTCTCCCATTTACGCCTCCTCCCTCTGCCTGGACTACCGGGAAGCCACCCCCAGCTCCATCACCCGCTTTGGAGTGGTGCTGGCCGCCGTCGATCCTCAGCGCTTCAGCGACATCTGTGGGGACGACTACGATTGCCAGGAGAAAGGTGGGGAAGTATGGACGGAGATGCAGGCGGCTGCGGAGGTCGCCTACGACCGCTCCTCGACCTGTTCTTTCACCGCGTTTATCGGTTATGAATGGACGGGAGCCACCAACGTTTCCAATTTTCACCGCAACGTGCTGTTTCGCGGCTCCACCGTGCCCTCCCTGCCCATCACCTACTTTGAGGAACCGACCCCTCAAGGCCTGTGGAATGCCCTGCGGACCCAATGCCTGGAAGCGGGAACGGGCTGTGACGTTCTGGCCATCCCCCACAACTCCAACTGGAGCGACGGCAATCTGTTCTTTCCCACGTATCCTGAGGGAGAGGACGAGGGGGAGGCCGCCGCCTTCCGGGCCCGCATCGAGCCGGTCATGGAGATCTATCAGCACAAGGGGGACTCGGAGTGCATGAACGGCATCGAGGGGATGCCTGGAGCTACCGATGAGCTGTGCGACTTCGAAAAGACCGCCCTGGCCCCTTGGGAGGAGTGCGGAGAGGAGCCTGGGCAGGGGGGAATGGCCGGGCTGGGTTGTGTTCATCGCCTGGATTATCTGCGAGGCGTTCTGCTGGAAGGGCTCAAGGAGGAGGCACGGCTGGGGGTGAATCCCTACCCGCTGGGAGTGATCGCCTCCACCGATACCCATGCCGGAACCCCAGGCAGGGTGGAGGAGGAGTCCTATGCCGGTCACCTGGGCACCTTCGAGGGCGATCCCCAGGCCCGCCTTGCCTATGGGGGCCTGCAACCGGGGGGAATCATCAACTCTCCCGGCGGACTGGCGGCCATCTGGGCGGAGGAGAACACCCGGGAGTCCTTGTTTGACGCTCTGAGGAGGAAGGAGGTGTACGGAACCAGCGGGCCTCGAATTTCCCTGCGCTTCTTTGGTGGTTGGGGATATCCCGACGACCTGTGTCAGGACCCCAATCTGGTGAGCATTAGCGATGAGAGGGGGGTGCCCATGGGAGGGGAACTTCCCGCCCAGGCAGCCTCGGTTCCTTCGTTTGTGGTGCTGGCTGCCCGGGACACCGACTCGGTTTCTCTTCCCCTCCACAAGATTCAGATCATCAAGGGGTGGCTGGACGGGGAGGGGTTGACCCAACTGGCGGTCTACGATGTGGCGGGGGGAGATCGGGCCGCTTCGGTGGACACATCGACCTGTACACCCTCAGGGGAAGGATATGGGACCCTGTGCGGGGTGTGGAAGGATCCCGACTGGGACGCGGCGGAGCCGGCCTGGTACTACGCTCGGGCGGTGGAAAACCCCCGCTGCCGCTGGAGCACCTGGGACTGCCTCTCCCTGCCCGAAGAGGAGCGCCCCGAGGGGTGTGCCGACGAGGGCATCCCCGACACCGTCGCCGAGAGGGCGTGGTCCAGCCCCATCTGGTACCATCCCCCTCCTCCCACCGAACGCTCTCGCCGTCCATGATCGATTCTCCTCCCCGCACTCCCCGGAACCCCGCCACGGTCGCCGCCTCCCCAGGGCGAGTCCGGGATGTGGCGCTGCGCCTCTACAGCACCTGCCGCGCCGACTGGGCTTGGGCCGAAGTGGCGGTCCCCCGCATCTTTCGGGAGGCCTCCTATCTTCATAGCCAGGAGAGGAGGTTCATCGCCGAAGCCATCTACGGCCTGTTCCGCAACGACCGTCGGGTGTGGTTTCTCCTCAACCGGGTGGCGGGGGAGATTCCCGAAAGGGTGGCCGATCTGGCGGGGTGGCTGGCCTGGCTGGTGATGAACGAAGGGCTTCTCCCCGAGGTAGCGGCCCGGGAGTGGCACTATGCGGAAACCCCCGTTCGTATTGATTTTTTTCGTCTGGCCCATCCCCGAGAGGAGTTGGAGAAATGGGAAAAGCAGGCCCATCCCACCCCCCTCCAGAAGCTGGCGGTGGAGTCCAGCCTGCCCGACTGGTTGGCCCGGGATCTCCTCGGGGACTTCGGCTTCTCTGAAGCCACCGCCATGATGGAAGCCATGAACCGGCGGGCCCCCATGACCGTCCACACCAACGCCAACAAGCTCACCCGGGCGGAGCTCATCACCCGCCTCGCTGAGGAAGGGGTAACCGCCCATGCTTCCTCCCTTTCCGCAGGGGGAGTGGCTTTTGACACCAAGGCCAACGTGTTCGCCCTGGCTTCCTACAAAGAAGGTCTGTTCTGGATGCAGGACGAGGGCAGCCAGCTCATCGCCGAAGCGGTGGCCCCTCCGCCGGGGGGCAAGGTGGTGGATGCCTGCGCCGGGGCAGGCGGGAAGACTCTGGCCCTGGCCTCCCTCCTCAAGAACCGGGGACGGATTCTTTCCTTGGACATGAGGGAGCATGCCCTGGAGGATCTGCGGAAGAGGGCCCGGCGGGCGGGAGTGACCAACAACGAGGCGGTGGCCATCCCCCCAGACGGCCCTCTTCCCGACTCCCTGACCCGGTGGATGGGAAAGGCCGATCGGGTTCTGGTGGATGCCCCGTGCAGCGGAACCGGGGTGCTGCGGCGCAATCCCGAGAGGCGGTGGCGACTGACCGAAGAGGAGGTGCGGGCCTTCCCGGAACGCCAGGCGGCCATCCTCACCCGCATGGCCCCCCTGGTGGCTCCGGGAGGGCGGCTGATCTACGCCACCTGCTCCTTGCTGAAGGCGGAAAACGATGGGGTGGTGGCCCGATTTCTCAGTGAAAACAATGATTTTTCGCCCGTCCCCCTCAAGGAAATTCTCAGCCGGGAGGTGGCCGAAAGCCGGGGGGATGGTCAGGTGTTGCGGGTGCTCCCTCACCTTCACGACACCGATGGCTTCTACGCGGCGGTAATGCGCCGCCGTAGCAAGAGGCACGCCCCGGCCCTCCCCGCAGGGGCCCCCGGGGCGGTCACTTTGCCTTCTCAGGAGGGGGAACCGCCGACGCGGTCTGAAGATAGCGGAGGAGAAGGGTCTTCTCTGAAGGTGTGAGCTCCACCTCTTCCTCGGTCATCATCTTGTCCACCAGCCCCGGCCACTCTCCCTCGGGGTGGCGTGCGGGAATCACCAGGTTGTGGCATCCGGAGCACCGCTGGACATAGGTTTCCCGGCCCAACTGGAGGGATTCAAGGGAAGAGTCGGGCCAGCGCAACGCCGCCCAGGCCGCGTGCTCGGGTGCGGGATGAACCAGGACCGCACACCCTGTCCCCCATCCGGCGAGGATTCCCAGGAAAGGAAAAATGGACAGCGGGGAAGAAGAGGGGGTCCCGAAGACGCCGGGCAGAAACCTCCTCACAAGTCGATCCCGAACAGAACTCTGGCCTGTACCCTCTCCTGGGTGACCAGATCCAGGTGGGATTCGGAGCCCTCCCCACCGGTGTCCCCCGCCAGATCGGCGATCTGGGGAAGGATGGTGAAGGCCGCCCACCACTTCTTCTGGGAGTACATCAGGGTGGGACCGGCGGACAGCATGGAGTGGGCCCATCCCTCTCCGGCGGGAAACTGATTGAAGCTGCGGATCTCCAGCCCTACGGAGAAGTGGGGTGAAGCGAGAAAGGCCAGGCCCAGATCCAACTCCAGGATCCCCTTGCGGGCCGTCTCCCCTCCCTCGAACTCCCACTCCACCTCTCCCACCACATTGAAGGCCAGCAAGAGCCTCCCGACCTGCTTGTCGAGAAGAACCTTGCCCTCGATCTCTGCCTCTCCCGGACCCGCCGAGGCCTCCAGGTACAACCCCAGTCCCACCGGATCGGCAACGGGGTCCAGGAGCTTGAACTTCCACTCCCACGACACTCCCCGGAAGTTGAGGGTTCGCTGGGTACCGGCGGCGGTTTCCTGCTGGATGCCGGTGAAGTTGAGATACCAGGCGGATTGGAGGCGATGGGTGACCCCCACCTCAAACTCGATGCGTTCGTCGAAGCGAAGGTAGTAATCCTCTCTCCCCACCCGGATGGTGGTCCAGGGCTCCAGCTCCGCCTCCCCCGCTCCCAGCACCGAACTGCCATGGGTGTAGGTGAAATGGCGCTGGGAGGCGTGAGCAGGGGAGGGAAGGATCAGGGGAGTGAAGCTCGCCACCACGGCCAACAAGGAGGAGCGACGCAAAAGAGAAGAGAGGAAGGAACGAGACAGCACAACGCTCCCGGGCTGCCGAGGAGAGGAAAAGGGGTCAGGCCTCGGACGCGATGGGCAGTGTAGTGAAATTGATAATCGGTTTCAATACGTTTTGCAGGTGGGAGGTTCCTTCCTTGCCCTTTCGCAGGGATCCGCAAGGAAAAGAAGAGGAGAGCAGAGGGAGGGGAAGGACGATGAGGGGGGAGGCATGACCGGCGGAGCATCCTCACACCGACGCCGGCCCGTAAGACCTAGCGGGAGTTGCGTCGTCGCAGGAGCCCGACAACCGCCAGCACGGCCAGAAGAGAGCCCGCCTCGCCGCTGGGACGAGAAGCTCCGGTCACGCTGTTGTTGCAGTTGGAGCAGCCGGTTTCGGGATCGGGGGTGTCCTCCGTTTCGTCCGAGCCGTCATCGCAAGCGGTCCCTTCGTCAATCTGACCGTCGCAGTTGTTGTCCACGCCGTCGCAGGCTTCCGAGGCCCCGGGGAAGGCCCAGCCGTCGGAGTCATCGCAGTCCCCGTCGGCAGCGGTCCACTCGTCTCCGTCGTTGTCATAAGAGGAGGTGCCCTCATCCACCAGGCCGTCGCAGTCGTCATCCACCTGGTTTTCGATCTCGTCGGCTCCCGGGTGAACGTTGTCGTCGGAATCGTCGCAGTCGCCGCCGGCATCGGTGTAGCCGTCCCCGTCGTCGTCCACATAGTCGGCCCCTTCGTCCACCACCCCATTGCAGTTGTCGTCCCGACCATTCTCGGTCTCGGGGGCCCCAGGGTTCATGGTTTCATCGGAGTCATTGCAGTCCCCTTCCGACTCAGAGTAGCCGTCCCCGTCGTCGTCGTAGTCGTCGGTGCCCTCGTCGGTGAGGCCGTCGCAGTCGTTGTCGATGCCGTCGGTCTCTTCTTCAGCACCGGGGTAGACCGTCTCGTCGGAATCATCGCAGTCGCCGCCGTCGGAGGCGTAGCCATCCCCATCCATGTCCTCACCCCCCAGACCATCGTCCACGGCGCCGTCGCAGTCATTGTCTATGCCGTCATCCAGCTCAATGGCTCCGGGATAGACCGTGGGGTCCCCGTCGTTGCAGTCGTCCGCCGCCTCAGAGGCGCCGTCCCCGTCGTCGTCGTAACAGTCGGTTCCCTCGTCCACGATGCCGTCGCAATCGTTGTCCTTCAGGTCGCAGACCTCGGTTCCGTCAGGGTGGACGGAGGCATCGGCGTCGTCACAATCTCCACCATTCTCGGTGTAGCCGTCGATGTCGTCGTCGTAGTCGGGGCCACCTTCATCCACCTTGCCATCGCAGTCGTTGTCGACCCCATCCCCCAGCACCTCACCCATGTCCGGGTTGACGCCGGGGTCGGTGTCGTCACAGTCGCCAGCATTCTCTGAATAACCGTCCCCGTCATCGTCGTAGTTGGTGGTGCCCTCATCCGCGACACCATCGCAGTCATTGTCCAAGCCGTCGGGCACCTCGTTGGCTCCCGGATAGATGCCATCCAGGCCGTCATTACAGTCCCCACCCGCCTCGGTGACGCCGTCCCCGTCGTCGTCGGAGCAGGAAGTGTCCTCATCGACAACGCCATCACAGTCGTTGTCCATCCCGTCACACAACTCGACGTGACCCGGGAACACGTCATCGTTCTGGTCGTTGCAGTCGTCCCCCTCGGCGGGGATCCCATCAAAGGTGTCTCCGTCGATATCGGTCAGATCGATGCCGTTGCAGTCCTGGTCGATCTCATCGTAGGGGATCTCGGTGGCCCCGGGATGGATGAGGGGGTCGGTGTCATCGCAGTCCGATCCGCCGAAGTGAACGTCGTTGTACCCGTCCCCATCCAGATCGGTGCCGTCGTCCCCGGAGCAATCCTGGTCGATGCCATCGTAGGGGACCTCCTCAGCGCCAGGGTAGATGTCCGCCGCATAGTCGTTGCAGTCGTCTCCCCCCACCACGTCGGCGGTGTAACCGTCGTTGTCCACATCGACTTCGTCCACTCCGTCGCAGTTCTGATCCACGCCGTCATAAGGGATTTCCGCCGCTCCCGGCTTCACCAGCGGGGAGTAATCGTTGCAGTCGTTTCCACCGCAATCGGCGGAATAGTAGCCATCGGCGTCCAGATCCTGGTTGTCGATGTTGCCGTCGCAGTTGTCGTCGTATCCGTTGCAGACCTCCAGGGCGCCAGGGAAGACGGCGGGATTGCTGTCGTCGCAGTCATTTCCACCCGTGGTGGGGCAGTTGGCGTCCAAGAAGCCATCCCCGTCGTTGTCGATCTCGTCCACAATGCCGTCGCAGTCGTTATCCAGGCCGTCGCAAAGTTCAGGAGCACCCGGATAGATGGAGGGGTCATAGTCGTTGCAGTCCCCGTCCTCTTCGGTCCAACTATCCCCATCGATGTCCCCACAGGTTTCCCCGGGAGCCCGCATGGCCAAGAGGGTGTTCTCCAACACCTCGTGGTAGGTGGCATAGCCGTAGAGGTTGTTGTAGTACCAGGCCCATTCCAGGGTCATGGCGGTGGCCATCATCCATCCCTCCCCATAGGGATACTCGATGAGGACCGGCTTGCCGGAGGCTGAATCCTTGAGAACGGTGGTGTAGGGGGCCCCCGCCGCCGTGAAGTAGCCGTGGGTGGAGTAGTTGATGTTGTTGAGATACGCGGGGTTGATATAGACGGGATCGTTCAGGTAACGGTGGGCAGCGTCCACCACCGTCAAGCTGTTGGTGTAGCTGTTGGTCTGGGAGGTCCCCCCGGGACCCGATACGAAGTCGCCCGCGTTCCACCCCATGTCACATCCGTGAAACTCCATCACCCGGCAGCATCCCCCCTCTGTCCAGTCGTCGAACCAGGAGAGGTTGGAGTTCATGGATGAGTAGAAGGTGCTGTTCTGGTCGGCGACGATGACCACCTTGTCAAAGTCCCCCAGATCCACCACGCCCATGTCGTAGTTGGCATAGACGGTGTAGGGGATCCCGTAGGCGGCCAGCACCTGCTGGTTGGAGGTCATGCCTCCCCAGGGAGCCACCGACTGAAACAGGGCGACGTTGGTGGGGTTCTCCCCGCATCCCGCTGCGGCCTGCACCGGAGAAGAAAGAGCCAGGGTGAGCAGGGCTGGCGCGGAAGCCAGAGCGAGAAAGAAGCTGCGTCGGAACATGGGGTCTCCTGGCTGCTGCCGTTCCGGGGTTGGAACTCCCGGGACTACTCGGCACAAGTAGCGGGAGGATATCCGCAGTGACAACCAGGAGCAAGGGCATTCGTGCGCCAGAAACGGGGAAGTTTCTTTTCCCAGACACGGGACCAAAGCAGTTGGGGCACGCCCTCGTCCCGTGAATTCTCCCTCCTCGGTGGAGGATCGAAGCTGCCAGCCGACCTGGAAAGTATCGGGAAGAGTTTGCGAACGGGCAGGAGGATCCTTATGGTCAGACTTCCAGCCTACGCTGGACCATAACCCAACCCCTTGGAGGTTTGTCATGGGGAAACGAATCTTCCTCTTTTTGCTCACCAACATCGCCATCGTGGTCACCCTCAGCATTGTCTGGAGCATCCTCTCTGCCGTGCTGGGGATTCCCTCCGGCAGAGGCTCCCTGGCGGGTCTGGCCGCTTTCTGCCTCTTCTGGGGCATGGCCGGCTCCTTCATTTCCTTGCAGATCTCCCGATGGGTAGCCAAAAGGGCCATGGGAGTGAGGCTCATTGACGGTCGCACCGGAAATGCCACCTTGGACGACCTCTACAACACGGTGACCCACCTGTCCCGGGCCGCCAACCTGCCCGCCATTCCTGAGGTGGGCGTCTACGAATCGGAAGAAGTGAACGCCTTTGCGACCGGGCCCTCCAAGAGCCGGTCCTTGGTGGCGGTATCCACCGGCCTGCTGCAGCGGATGGAGAGGCGGGAAGTTCATGGAGTCTTGGGCCACGAGATCGCCCACATCGCCAACGGGGACATGGTGACCATGACCCTGATTCAGGGGGTGGTGAACGCCTTTGTGATGTTCTTCGCTCGCATCGTCGCCTTCGGGGTGCGCCAGGCCGTGGATGAAAAGATCGCCTGGCTCCTCAGCTTTGTGGTCCTCATCGCCTGCGAGATCCTTTTCGGCATCCTGGGGATGATGGTGGTGGGATGGTTCTCCCGTCAGAGGGAGTTCCGGGCGGACAGCGGCGGCGCCAACTATGCCGGCAGGGAGAACATGGTGGCGGCCCTTCGGCGCCTCCAGGGAACTTCCGAGTTGGTGGACAAGGCCGAGCCCCAATTGGCGGCCTTCAAGATCTCAGGTGCCCGAGGTGGGTTGATGTCCCTGATCTCCACCCATCCGCCTCTGGAGACTCGGATTGCCGCGCTGGAGATGGGCCGCTGACCCCACCCTATCCTCCTCCTTCCCGTCAGGCCCCTCCTGCCTTCCTCCGCTGAGCTGAACCCCTCCCGTGTCGGACGGTTCTTCCCTCCCTTCCCCGTCCCCGATTCTGTTCCTCCAGTGTGAACTGGAGCATCGGCACCAGCCTCCCCACCTGGCCATGGCCCTCTACGCCGCCGACCTTAGGGAGAGGGGTCATGCGGTTCGCTGCATCCTGGTGTCTCCCGCAGCGTTGGAGTCCCTTCCCGCCCGCACCTGCTCTCCGCCTCCTTCCTGGGTGTTCATCGATTCCATCTTCCCCCTCTCCCTGGCGGCTCGGGTGGGGGCCCTGTTTCCCGGCGCCCGGGTGGTGGTGGGAGGGCACAATGCTGCTCAGCATGTCCTCCATGGAGCGGTCGAACTGGGAGTGGTAGGGAACGGCCGCAAGGTGGTCCATGCCCTGGTCGAGGGGGTTCCATGGGAGAAGATTCCCGGGTGCCTGGGGCGAAATGAGGACGGCGCCCTTCACTCCGGTCCCCTCCCCGTCAGGAGCGACACCGTATGGGACGAAGTCTTTCCCTATCGCCCTTTCCTGGATTGGGAATACCTGGGAGAGGACCGGGGGCCTCTCTCCTCCGGAAACGCCCCCTCGGTGGTAGCGGAGTCGGGGTGCGTGTACGAAGCACCTCTCTCCCGAGCCTCCGAATTTGCTGACGTGCCTCCCCTGCCCATCCCCGTCCCCTGCACTCCCGCCGCCACCCTCCTCCTCCAGGAGACCCTGTGGAAGAAGGCGAGGGGATGCTCCTTCTGCACCTTTCGCTACCAACCCCTTCAACGGGCCCGGGTGGAGGAGACGGTGGGAAGAGTGATCGGTCAGATCCGTTTCCTGGTGGTGGAAAGGGGAGTGGAGTCGGTCTCCCTTCAGTCTGAGCATCCCTTCCCTCTTCTCTCTCCATTGCTCAAACGATTGGGGGAAGAAGACATCTTCTTGAAAGAACTGCGGATTCGGGGCATCCCCTGGGGGATCCTCAAGGAGGAGGAGACCCTCAGGAGGGCCCTCACGGAAGCCGGGAACACCCGAATCGTGCTTCAGCAGGTGGGGTTCGAGGCCTTCACCGACCAGGAGTTGGGGCTGTACCACAAGGGGATCTCCGCCATCGACAACCGCCGCTGCGCCCGCCTTCTCACCCGACTCTCCGCCGAATGGGGGGCGGACAGGTTTGTAGGGACAAGGGGCCACGGCCTCATCCTCTTTCACCCCTGGACCACGGTGAGCACTCTGAAGGCCAACCTGGAGGCGGTGCGGGCCGACGCCCCATTCTTCCTCCCCAGCCTGGGACCCCACCGGCGCCTGGCGTTCTATGGGGACTGGCTTCCCATCCTGTGGAAGGCCCATCAGGAGGGGTTGACGGTACCGGGAGGGGACTTCGGCTGGGATTTTCGCTTCCGGGACCCAGATGTTCATCGCCTGGACGCAGCCCTGCGCCGCCTGTTGCTCCTTCTGGAACGCCTTTCGGGTCCACCGGCAGGTGCCTCCCCCTCCCTCCAGCAGGCTTGGAGACAAAAGGCCCGGGGGATTCACCGGCAAGAGCGGCCTCGCCTGTTTGCCGAAGCCTTGGAAGTGGTGGCGGAAAACCCCCTGGATGTTCCTGCTCAGGCGCAGGGATTCCAGAGGCTCTCCGAGGCACTTTCAGGACGGTTTGGTGGGAAGGGTAGGGAATGACAGGGCCTGGCGGTGAGCCTCCACCCTGGGTTCGCCCCTATGGGACCGCAGGCGCCGGATGATCCTTCCGCCACTGCTCCAATCCGAGATTGGGATGGGGAGGCGAAGGCGGCAAGGCGTGGGGGTCCTGGCTCAATTCCTTCAGCACCACTTCGATGGCCTTTTCCAATTGAGGGTCCCTGCCCTCGGCGAAGCTCTGGGGGTCCCAGTCCACCTCCACATCGGGGGTGATTCCCACCCCCTCCACCTGCCACCGACCATCCATTCCGTAGGAACCAAACTCGGGCTGGGAAGAAAAGCCCCCGTCCTGCAAGGTCCTCCCCACTCGAAACCCCACCAGCCCTCCCCAGGTGCGACTCCCCACCACCTTGCCCAGTCCCAGGGCCCGGAAGGTTTCGGTGAAACCCTCCCCGTCTGATGAGGTGAGCTGATCGCACAGAACCGTCAACACCCCGTAGAAGGCTCGGAAATCGTTGCGCTCCGGGTCCTGGTTCCGGCCCCGGGTAAACCCCACCAGAGACCGGGTGAGCCTCTGGATCAGGAGTTGGCTCACGTACCCTCCTCCATTGGCCCGCAGGTCGAGGATGAGCCCCCGCCGGTGGTGCTGAGAAAACCAGCCGCGACTGAAGTCAGCCAGCCCCAGGCCCATCATGTCCCGCGCATGGAGGTATCCCACCTGGTCAGCGCTGCGACGGGCCACGGTCTCCCGATTTGCGTCCACCCAATCCAGGTAGCGGGCCTCTCTGTCGTCAGCCAGTACCGGCACCAGCAGGTTTCGGGCGGCATTGGGATCGGCGGAAGGCCCCACCCGCACCACCACATCCTGCCCCGCCTTTCCCAACAGGAGAGACAAGGGCTCCACCTGAGGCTCCAGGGAGGTGCCATCGATGGCCCAGACGCAAGCTCCCTCCTCCACCCGGGCCTCAGGTACCCTCAGTGGCGACCTGGCCATCGGGTCCCAGGAGTGCCCGATGGCCAGATAGCTCACCCGATAGCAACGGCGCCCTTCATCCCACACCAGATCCGCTCCCAGGGTCCCCACCGGAATCTGCTGGGGAGAGGGGGCGTCTCCCCCGAGGATGTAGGCATGGGGGTTCTGCAGCTCCCCGAGGGCGTCTCCAATCACCCGGTTCAATTCATCCCGGCTCCCCACTCGGGACAGCCATTCCTCCCGGATCCTCCCCACCGCCTCCCAATCCATTCCGACCATGGTGGGAGACCAGAAAAAGTCCCGATACATGCGCCAGGTCTCCCGAAACACCTGCTTCCATTCTTGTGGAGGAGAAAGAACCGCCGACCAGCCCTGCAGATTCACCCCCTCCCCTTCCGTCATCGACGAAGTAGACGAGGGCAGGGTGAGAAGGGATCCCATGCGTTCGCACGCAATGGTCTTGCCGTCAGCAGCTACCGAAAAGCCGCCCACCATGGTCGCCAGGGAGACCACTTTGCGCTCCTCGATCGACCAGGAGTTCAACACCCCGAAAACAAACGGCACATTCATGCTGATGGCGCTGAGCCGGTCCGAATTACTGGAGAGCCACAACGCCTTGCCCTCCGCCGCCCCCATAACCACGATATTGGACAAGGTCGCATCAAGGGCAAAGGTACGGTGGAGGATGCCGGGGAGGTCGATGAGAACGGGAGGAAGGGCTTCCTTCGCCGTTTCCCCGCTCTTCCCCCCTCCTTTTTTTCCGGGCGCCGTTGCCGAGGTCTTGGTGGAAGGCACGCTGGGGGAGAGTGCCGGGACCCGCAGCGGATCGGGGGGAGACACCGGGGAGGGCTGACCGGCCTGAAGGGCGATGGCGAAGGGCTGGGCGATCTCGGAGAAATACGCCTGGAATTCAGGGTGATCGGCCGCGCCCTGGGGTGAGTACACCGAAGAGGAATCATCTCCCGAAATGAAGGGATCGAAGTTCCTTTGCGAGGCAAAATACAGGAACCGGCCCCCCGGATCCCAGGCGGGGGAGTAGGAGTTGTAGTTCTCGTCGGTGACGGCGGTGCGGGAGGAGGTGAGGTGATCGTAGAGCCACACCTGCTTGTTTCGATTGGGGACGGTGCGACACCAGGTCAACCACCTCCCGTCGGGAGAGAACGCGTAGACCGAGATTTCCAGGCCCGTGTCCTGATCCACCTTCACCCGCTGCCCGGTCCCCGGGGTATAGATCCACAGGGAGCCGGTCTGATCCCCGTAGGCCAGAGCGTCCCCCCGAGGGCTCCACACCGGGGGGAAATGCCAGCCTCCTCGGGTGGCCGGGTGGCGGATGGGGCCCTTCATCCCGTCAGCGGGGTAGAGGGCCAGTTCCTCTTCTCCTCCCGAGTCGGTCCATACCGCCACGGTGCCACCGTCGGGAGACACCGCCATTCCTCTCTCCCGGGTGCCGGGGGAGCGGGTGATGTCGATCCGCCGACCCTCCCGGGCAGGGAAGGAGGCCACCTCTCCCCGAGACTCCACAAAGATCCTCTCTCCCCCGGGACCGGCAGCGTATCGGGTGAACCCGGTGGACAGGTTCACGCTGCGAGGCTGGCGGGCCAGGCGGTCGCTGGCGAGTCGGATGTCCAGGGCCCGTGCTTCACCAGTAAGGACGTGATAGGCCCACAGCTCCGGCCCTCTCTGAAACACGATGACATCCCCTCCCAGGGAGGGCTGCCCGGCATCGATCTCCTCGAAGCGAGAGTGCTGGCGCAGGTCTCCCCCACCGCCGTTCAGGCTCCAGAGATTGAGAATCCCGGTGCGATCCGACAGGAAATACACCCTCTCACCATGCCACATGGGCCAGGTGTCGGCCCCCTTCCAGGTGGTCACCGCCTTGAGGGGGCTCCCATCGGCATCCCCCAGAAAGAGATCCCCCGCCTGTCCTCCCAGGTAGCGCCGGCAGTTGAGTTCATCCGCGGTAAATCGGTCAAAGGCCACCTTCTTTCCGTCGGCGCTGAAATCCAGGTGTCCCACCCGGCCAAAGGGAAGGAGCTGGGAAGACCCCCCCTGAACCGGGACCTTCCAGGCCCGGGTGTACCCGAGGGGTTGATCCCGAGAGCTCCGATACACCACCTGGGTCCCGTCGGGAGTAAACCCCAGCACCGTGGCCCCGGCGGGGTGATAGGTCAACCGCCGGGGGTCCCCTCCCGTGGTGGGGAGGATCCACACCTCCCCGGCCCCTCCCTGGTAGGTGGCGGTAAAGGCGATCCATCGGCCATCGGGAGAGAACCGTGGCGCCTCCTCCTCTCCGGGGGTGGTGGTAAGGCGCCGGGCCAATCCGCCGGCCAGGGGCACCGTCCACAGATCCCCTTCAGAGACGAACACCACCAGGTCTCCGTGGACATCGGGATGGTGATAGTACCCCAGCGCCCCCTCGGCCTCGGCTCCTTCAGCTACCGGTCCATCCACCCCGCCGGCGGCGAGCAGGATGGCGAGAATAAATACAAAAAAATTGCGTTGAAACATAAAATTCACTCCATTTGAACTCGAATTTCGAGACCAGGACGGCACCTTCCCATCCGGTTCACCCCCTTATTCCAGGCCCTGGCCCTGCTGGACCACCCACCGGGAAAGTCTGGCCGCCGCCGCCGGGGGACGAGCCATCACCACCGGCTTTCCCACTCCCAGCAGGGCCCATTCGGCGTGAGCGATGCGGACCATCTGTTGGAGGGCCCGTTGAATCACTCGACCTTCTGGACTTCGCCCTCCCGGCCCCACCACCAGGAAAGGGGCCTCGGGAAGAAGCCGACCCAACCCCTCCCGCAGGGCCAGCACCGGGCGAACCACGTTTTCTTCGGCGAAGCGATGGGCGGCATCCCCACAGGCCCTCATTCTCATCTCCCTTTCGTCGGTGGGGAGGAGGGCCAATTCAGGAAGGGCGGGAAACTCCAGGAATCGCTCCCCGGGACGGGGGGAGCCGGAGAGCCAGGCGGCTGCCACCAGGGGAGGAAGTTCACCCACCGCCGCCACCACCAGGGCCTCATCCGCCAGATCCACGCTCCGATACTCCACTCCCTCCCCCGTTCTCATCGTCTCCATCCAACGGGCTCGCCCCTCTTCGGAGCCCAGGATCACCACCCGGGTCACCCCTTGAGAGCGCCATCCCTCCACCATGGCTCGGGCGCGCTGGAGGTCACCTGCCCCGGCTCCTCCCAGGAAGAGAAGAGCTTCTCCTCCCTTCAGAGACGGCCTCTCCGTGCTCCGCTCGTACAACTCCTCCCCGTCATCCTCATCGGGCAGGGTGGACACGGACAGCCCCCTCCCGGTGTGAAAGGCTCCCTGAGAGGCCGCCAGATACACCACCTCTGCCGCTTCGGTGTGGGTGGGAGGACGCTTGGGGATCATGCGTCGGAACCACTCCTGCAAGCCGGCGTGTTCCCGTGGCTCGGCAAACCCAAGGCGCCGGAAGTGGCGTTCGTAGTTGTCCGCCACCCAGCGCAACCGGGGGCCCTCCACCAGGCAGGGCTGCACGTCCACCACCGACACCGAAAACGGGAGCATGGCCTGGGCCAGGGCTTGAGAGGCCGCCTGAAGCATCGCCTTGGGAACGGTGAACTCCGAGCGCAGCAGGTAGGGCTTGTCGGCGTACCAGCTCCCCACCTGAACGATGCATCCCTGCCTCCCCCGCAAACGCATGGACAGGGCGGCATGAACCGAGGTCATCCAGGCCCCGTTGAAATAGACCTGAAGGCTCTCTCGGAATCCTCCCTCCCCGTCCAGGCGGATCTCCCCGGCCGTGGCAAATCCCCCCGCCACCCGGGCGTTGTTTACCAGGAAATCGATCCCCCCCATCCGCCGATCCGCCTCATCGCAGGAGCGCAGCAGATCGGTGATGTTTCCCTCCTGGGCGGGGAGCCCCACCGCGTCCGTCCCCAAGGCCCGCAAGGCATCGGCGGTCAGATGCAGGTCCTCGGCCTCTGGGCCGGTGATGGCCACCCTGGCTCCCCCTCCGGCGAGGCGGCGGGCAATGGTCTGGCCGAGATCCCGCGCTCCCCCCGTCACCAGCGCTCCCCTTCCCTCCAGGGCCCCTCCTCCTCCCCTCACCGCGTTGCGCTCATCGGGGTGATACACCATCCCCGACAGATCGGCGGCATCGTCGCTGGCCAGGAACAAGGCCAGGCGATTGGTCTTGCGGGGATCCCCGGGATGGCTCACCCGACCGGGAAAGATCAGGTTGGCGGTCACCCGGCTGCGAGCGGTCCCCACCTCCAGGGCCAAGGAGGAGATCACCGCTTGCAGGCTGGATCGCAGCACATCCAGGCGGCGGAGAGAGGCCTCGTCGGGACCCACCGTGTCGGGACCCACCACCATCAGGGAACACCGGGTCTCCCGTGCGGCGGCTTGAAGATGCTGCTCTTCTTCGGGGGTGAAGTGCCCCGATCTCCTCTCCAGAGTGCCATGGGGCCCCAGGACCCCCCTCTCCCTCTCCAGAAGGGCCACCAGGGAGCCCATGTCCCGGTAGCGGGGATCCCCGATCCCCGCCCTTCGGGCCCCCTCCATCAGCATCGCGGTGCAAGCGTATTTGGCCACCAGGGCCGGCACGAAGGCAAACTGCTCCTTCAATGCCTCCAACTCCCGCACCGGCAGGGAGACAAAGGGGGTCCGCAGGGGCCTCTCCCCGGTGGCGTGAAGGTACACATCCATTCCTGAAAACCCATCGACTCCCACCGCCCTCTGGAAGAATCCCGCCACCTGGGATTCCTCCCGCAGATCGATGTCCACCGGCTGGATCCGGGAGAGCAGGGCCCTCTCCCCGGCACCCCATCGCTCCACGCTCCTCCCCGACGCCAACTGGGAAAACACCCCGCTCCCATGGTAGTGCCCGAGGAGGACCTGGGCTCCAGCAGCGGCAAACCCGAGGGCCAGAAACCCCATCCTCTCCGGGTCGGCGGTCCCGGTGAGAACCACCCTTCTGCCGGTCAGATCGGGGACCCTTCCCGCCACCACTCCCGGAGCCACCCGGGGAGACACCCGAAACTCCTGCCCACCGGCGAACTCCAGCAGAGCCCCGTTGGTGGCGGCCTTCATCTCCTGGGAGGAGAGGGTGACGATGGAGCGCGCCACCTCTTGCGGCGTCAGAAATCGGCCTCCCGGTTGGGTTCCCGCGCTCCTGAGCCTCACCTCCTCGGTGCGGATTCTCCTTCCCCACAAGCCCCTCTCCATCGCCCCCAAGGGATAGACCACCTCCTCCAAGCGCTCTCCTTGGACCGGGCCGGGGATGACCCCCAGGACGGCGATGCCGCTCTCCGCCAGCTCCCAGGCGGCCAGCCGGGTGAACTCGATCTTCCACGCCTGGCTGCCGGTGTAGTGGGTGCGGAAGGGGTAGGGATGAACCACCTGACGGTGGGGGGAGGTGAAATAGGTGGCGACGTTGATGATCACCCCTTGGGAACCGGAGCGTTTCATCAGGGGGGCGGCGCGACGAATCACCCCCATGGGGTGGAGGTGTTTGTTGAAGGTGTATCGCCATCTCCCCGTGGGAATGCGACACAAGGCCCTCACGTCTCCAGATACACCCGCATTGTTGATGACAATATCCAAGCGTCCATAATTTTTCTCGATGTCAACGAAAAACCTCTCAATGGCTTCGTCATCGGCCACGTCTCCAACGGTATACAATCCCTCCCCACCCGTGCCTCGAATATCCTCCAGCGTCTTTTTTGCCTTGAATTCTTGTCTGACCAGCATGGCCACCCGGGCCCCCAACTCGGCATATGCCCGGGCAATGGCGTAACCGATCCCTCCCGCACCGCTCCCCTTTCCCGCTCCGGTGATGGCCACCACCTTGCCCCGAAACTCCTCCGGACCCGACCCCCACCCCGACCGCTGTGATGACCCTGGCAACGACATCCGTGACTCCTTGCCCTCCTTGAGGGCGGGGCGCCGAGTATAGCCGAGGATGGAGACGGGGACCGGAGCTGAGCCCTTGCCGCCCCATTCAGGGTCTGCTATCCCAGAATCCCCTTTGATGCGGCGGGATGTCATGGACAGCGAGCGAGATTCCCGGGAACCGGCGAACCCCTGGGCGGTAGGCGCCTCCATCCCCCGGCGAGACGGGCCTGAAAAAGTCTTGGGTTCCGCTCGGTACGTGGATGATCTCTCCCTTCCCGGCATGTGGTTCGGGGGAACGGTGCGAACTCCCCAGCCCCGGGGCGTGGTCACCGGGCTCAACCGGGATCTCGGCTTTGATTGGTCCCAGGTGGTGGTGGTGACCGCCGCCGACCTGCCCGGCGAAAACGTCATCGCCCTCATTGCAGACGATCAGCCCGCCCTGGTCCCCATCGGGGGAGAGTCCCGGCACTGGGCAGAGGCGGTGGCCCTGGTGGCCGCCCCCGATCGCCGCACCCTGGCCCGAGCCCTCCAAGCGATGACGGTGACCATGGAGCCCCTCCCCGCCATCCTTACCCTGGATGATGCCCTGGCCCTCCCCGAGCCCCCGGTGGTGAAGTCGGTTTCCACCGGCAGGGGGGATCCGGAGCGGGTGTTTGCCCACGCCCCTCACGTCTGGGAGGGCTCCTACTTCGTTCCCCACCAAGAACAGCTTTACATCGAACCTCAAGGAATGATCGCCTCCTGGGAGGGAGAAGTCGTGCGTGTGGTGGGCTCCCTCCAGTGCCCCTATTACATCCACAAGGCGTTGATGCGCCTGTTCCGTCTGGAAGAGAACCAGGTGCAGGTGGAGCAGGCGGTGACCGGCGGTGGTTTTGGGGGCAAGGAGGACTACCCCTCCATGATCGCCGCCCACGCCTGCCTCCTGGCCCGAAAGGCGGGGAGGCCGGTCAAGATCATCTATGGCCGGGGTGAAGACATTGAAGCCACCACCAAGCGCCATCCCTGCCGAGTGGATCTCCGCTCCGCCATGGATGAGGACGGCCGATTCCTGGCCCTGTCCGCCCGGGTTCATTTCGACCAGGGGGCCTATGTCACCCTGACCCCGGTGGTGATGTCCCGGGGCCTCCTCCACGCCTCGGGGCCCTATCGCTGGCCTGACATCCACATCGTCTCCCGCTCCATCCTCACCCACACGCCTCCCAACGGCGCCTTCCGAGGTTTCGGCGCTCCCCAGACCCAATGGGCCATGGAGAGGCACATCGACCGCATCGCCCGCCGCCTGGGCTGGGATCCCTTGGCGCTGAAGCAAAAGAACCTTCTCCACCAGGGGGATCAAACCGCCACCGGCCAGGTGCTCCGGGAGTCGGTGGGAGGAGAGGCCTGCGTCAAAGCCGCCCTTGAAGACTCCCGATATGCGGAATTGAGGGCGATGTATCAAGACGAAGAAATCCAGCAGCGCGGGGAGAGGAGGATTCGCCGGGGTATCGGTGCGGCAGTGTTCTTCCACGGGGCGGGATTCACCGGATCGGGTGAAAAAAAGCTCAAGGGAAAGGCGGCGGTGGACCTGTTGCCGGGAGGAAAGCTCCAGATTCGCACCGCTTCCACCGACATCGGCCAGGGAACGGAGACCATTTTTCCCCAGATCGCCGCTGAAGCCAGCGGATTTGCCCTGAACAGGGTGAGCATGGCGGCGGTGAAAACCCCGGGCGTGCCCGATTCAGGTCCCACCGTGGCCTCCCGTACCTGCATGGTGGTGGGGAAGGTGGTGGAGATGGCCGCTTCCCGGGTCGCCGAGACGGTGAAGAACTTTGTCGCAAAACAATATGCCGTCCCTGTTTCAGAAATCATCTTGGATGGAAATCAGGTGATTCATCCCAAAGGGAAAGCCAGCCTGGAGATGGTCTGCAACGGGCTTCTGCTGGCCAAGGGGCCGGTGTCATTTACCGAGACGTATCAGCCCCCTGACAACATTGTGTGGGATGAAGAGAATTATCAGGGGGACGCCTATCCCTGTTACGCCTGGGGCTGCGACGTAGCCGAGGTCGAGGTGGACATCGACACCTGGGAAGTACAAGTGACCCGGTTCATCGCCGCCCAGGATGTGGGCAAGGCGGTCCACCCCGTGCTCTGCGCCGGCCAGGTGGAGGGGGGTTCTCTTCAGGCTCTGGGGTGGGCCCTGTGGGAGGATGTGGTTTGGAAAGAGGGCAGGATTCGCAATGGCCGCATGACCAATTACATCATTCCCACAGCCCAGGATGCTCCCACCTTTGTCACCCATCTGGTGGAAATCCCATATTCCTTCGGACCCTTCGGTGCCAAGGGCGTGGGCGAGCTGCCCATGGATGGGGGAGCCCCGGCAGTGGCCGAGGCCATCGCCCAGGCCCTGAACATCGACTTCACCGATCTTCCCCTGACCCCCGAGGCCCTTGCCCGAGCGGTCTCACGGTCTGTTCCATGATCCAGATGCGCGTGAACGGAGCCCTGGTTCAGGTTGCCGCTCCTCCCCTGACCCGCCTTCTCGACGCCCTCCGGGAGGAGCTGCGATTGACCGGCACCAAGGAAGGCTGCGGGGAAGGGGAGTGTGGATCCTGCTCGGTGCTGGTGGATGGTGAAGTCATCAATTCCTGTCTCATGGTGGTGGGCCAGTGCCAGGGACGGGATATCGTGACGGTGGAGGGTCTGGGAAATCGGCAACGGCTCACTCCCCTCCAGCAGTGTTTCATCGATCACGGGGGAGCCCAGTGCGGCATCTGCACCCCGGGAATGCTGGTGGCCGCCCAGGCCCTGTTGAAGAAGCATCCCCACCCCACCGAGGCCGAGGTGCGGGAGGGTCTGGCGGGGAACCTGTGCCGATGCACCGGATACCAACGCATCGTGGACGCGGTGATGCAGGCCGCTTCTCTGGAAGCAGAGGGAGGGACGCTGTGAGCTGGGAAGGGATCCCCGGAGTGGAGTCGGCGTCCCTGCCCCTGGGAGGAGGGGCGTTTCATCGCCCCCAGACCCTGAAGGAGGCTCTGTTCCTGTTGGCAGAAGGGGTCGCCGCCGGAAATCGCCCCCACCTCCTGGCGGGGGGAACCGATTGGGTGGTGGACCGACATCTCCATCCCCCCTCTGCCGAGGACCCCACTCCTGTCGTGGACCTGACGGGAATTGCCGCGCTGCGCCCCATCACCCGAACGGGAGATTCCCTGGTGATCGGTGCCTTGTCTACCTATTCCCAGTTGAGACATGATTCAACGATACAGCAGCAATTCAAAATGCTTGTGGCCATGGCCAGGGAGGTTGGTGCCATAGGAATCCAGAATCTGGGGACCTTGGGAGGAAACATCGCCACCGCCTCTCCGGCGGGGGACTCCCTCCCGGTGCTCCTGGCGGCGGAGGCGTTCATCGGTCTGGCCAGCGTGCGGGGGGTGAGGGAGGTTCCCGCTGCGGATTTCTTCTTGACCTACCGAAAGACCGCCCTTCTTGCCGACGAACTCATCACCTCGGTGCGCCTGCCCCTCCCCGCAAAAGGAGCTGTGCAGCATTTCCGCAAGGTGGGTACCCGTCGGGCCCAGGCCATCTCCAAGGTGGCCCTGGCAGGGATGGCCGGTTGGGAAGAGAGCCGGCTGGTGGGAGTTCGGCTGGCCATGGCCTCGGTGGCCCCCATCCCGGTGCGCCTCAGAGAGGTGGAAGCGGTCCTGGAGGGAAGGAAGTCGGCGGAACTGATGCAGGAGGCCAGCCTGCGCCGAGAAGTGGCTGCGGCTCTGGGGAAGGACATCCACCCCATCGACGACGTTCGCAGCACGGGAAGTTATCGGCAGGCGGTGGCGGTGAACCTGGTGCTGGGGGCGGTGCGGGAGTTTCTGGAGGGGTGAGAGACGGGAAACGGGGAATGGGCTACTCCGCCTCCTCTTCGTCCTTTTCCAAATCATAATTTCCCGCGCCAACGGTCCCGTCCAGGACAGCGCGTAACGCCGTCTCATCTTCTCCCGCTCCAACATGGAGCACCGGCCTCCCCTCCCTGCCGAAGGAAACCTCAAAGCCCGCCGACCCCTTCTCCTGGGTGGGGAACATGAGGCGGGCCACTCCCCAATCGGCACAGGGGGAAAATCCCCAGGTGCGAGCCTGTTCGATGGCTTGATACAAGAGGGCGGTGGCGTCCTCGGCGCTCATGGAGACCATGGGAACACCCCCCATGGCCTGGGGGAGGAAGGTCCTGTGGTAGTCGGTCTCGGGCCAGTCGTTCTCCACCGTGGCCTCCACCACCCCCCGGGCGTGGAGATCCACCGTCACCGCCGCCACCAGGAGGGTGGAGCGCTTCAGCCAGGTCTCCCGAGCCAGCACCAGGGTGGCCTCGCCGCTTTCCCGCCAATCGGCGTTGATTTTCACCTCCCGAATCACCATGGAGCGGACCTCGGAAAGGAGCAGGGGGTTGCGAACCCGCTTGGAGGAGCGAGAGGAGCCTCCCTTGCCTCGCACCGACTTCTTCTGGCGTTTCCGAGCGAGTTGGGCCTGACGCTTGCGTTCCTGGGGAGCCATGGGAGTTCCTTGCGGCGGATGAAGTGGGGGCGGATGATGGGGTTCCCGAAAGGTATCGTCAATGGCAGCAAGGGAAACAGGCCGGGGAATGGGGAAGGTGAATCCTTCGGCGAGGTCCATGCGTCGCGGGGTTCATGCCTCTCCCCAGGGCCCCTGGACATGGGTGATGCACGTTCCCAAGGGGGCTCCTCCCCAGGAGGGGTGGCCGGTGATGTTGTTTCTCCACGGCTCCGGCGAAGCGGGGACCGATGGGGTGGCCCACCTTCGGGTGGGGCTGGGTCCGGTCCTCAAACAACATCCAGAACGATTCCCGGGCTTGGTTTTGATGCCCCAGTTTCCGGTGCCCGATCCCCGTTGTGCGTCGGTTTTGGGCCGAATCCTGGAGGAGGCCACCGCCCCGCTTCCGGTAGACCTCTGCCGGGTGGTGGTGACGGGATTGTCCATGGGAGGGACCGCCACCTGGCATCTGGGGGCGGCCTTTCCAGGAAGATTCGCCGCCCTCCTGCCCATCTGTCCTCAGGCCCGGGTCAGCCTGATCCCCGCCCTGTTACATGAAAACATCCGCTGCCACCACGGAACCCTTGACCCCACCGTCCCCGTGTCACACAGCCGAATCATGATCCAGGGTCTGAAACGCAGTGGTGGAAATCCCCTGTACCGGGAACACCCCCTGGCCCGCCACGAAGTGTGGGAAGAGGTGTATGGAGATTCCGAGGCGATGTCATGGATGTTTCAACAGAGACGGAAGCCTCCCTTGTCACCCCGAGAAGACGGTGTGACACTCAGCCGGGGGTGAGGAGAGGGGGCTATGGAGATCTCCGATGTCCTGGTTGCGTCCGGTTCTGGGAGTCCTGGTGATGGCCCTCTGCGCCTGCACAGGGGGCGAGGCAGATGACGACGCCACGCCGTCCGGGGACGATGACGACACCGCCACGAAGGTGCGGTCCCCCGAGCCCCCTCCCTGGGAAGCTCCCGGTACCGAGGATCCTGCCGCGTTTGCCTGGGGTGTGCAATCGGGAGATGTCACCGACTCGGCGGTTCTCCTTTCCGCTCGCACCACCGAGCCCTCCCTGCTCCTCTCCTGGCAACGGGCGGAAGGGGAAACCTGGGTCACCGGGGGAAGCCAGGAGGTGACCGTGGCCGAAGGAGTGGCTCGCGTCGAACTTTCCGGGCTCCAGGCCGACACCGCCCATGCCTACGCCTTCACCACCCCAGACGGAGGCCGCCGGAGCCGGGTGGGGCGCTTCCGAACGGCGCTGGCTGGGGATGGAAATCGAGTGATTCGCTTCGCCGCCACCAGTTGCCTGGGGGATGACAACCCTGGATTTCCCAGCCTGTCCCAGGTGGCCGAGGAGGCCCCCGATTTCCTCCTTCTCCTCGGGGACACGGTTTATGCCAACGCCACGACGGTGGAGGAGTATCGGGAATTCTGGAAGACCGCCCTGGCCTCCACCGGGCTGGCGGATGCCACCGCCTCTACGTCGATAGTGGCCACCTGGGATGACCATGAGATTCGCAACGACTGGAGCTGGGATCTGTTCCCCGGAGAAGAAGATGCCGCCCAGTTCGAGGCCGCTCTGTCCGCCTTTCGAGAGGCCCTTCCCCAGCGGGAAGGACCAGGAGGGACGGGCATCTGGCGTCTTTTGTCGTGGGGGGAAACCTTGGATCTGTTCGTCCTGGACAGCCGGGGTGAAAGGCGGGATGGCCGGTACGTTTCTGTGGAGCAGATGGATTGGCTGAAGCAGGGCCTCTCCACCAGCCATGCCCGGTTCAAGGTCATCCTCAACAGCGTGCCCATCACCGACTTCTACGACATGATGTATGAACTCAACGCCTCAGACCGATGGCAGGGATTTCCCTCCCAACGAGACGAAATCCTGAACCACATCGAGGATGAGGCCCTCACCGGGGTGGTCTGGCTGTCGGGGGACTTCCACATGGGGGCGGTGTCCCACATCGGACGCCCCGGTGACCTGGCGGATGGGCAGTGGGAGGTCCTCACCGGTCCGACCGGAAGCACAGTGAACCCCCTGGCCACCCTCTACCCCGAGTCAGAGCAATATCCCCTCCTCGTCGATTTCTGGAACACAGTGCTGATCGAAGCCGATCCTGGGTTGGGAACGATGGAAATTCGATTCGTTGGAGACGATGGTTCGGTGATGGCAGAAACCGTGCTTGATTTGTAATCATCTCGTTTTTTTGTATTCAAACGGTCACCCCGAGCCACCCTCTCAGTGACAGACCACGGTCAGGGTCTGGGAGCCTTCATCCTCCCCCACTACGATTCCCATCATCGCCCCGTGCTCCTCCAGGCACCACTCAGACGGGGCCTCCACCCGGCATCCCCAGGCCTGGGTGGCGTCGGCGCTGTCAAAGGATTCTTCCCAGGTGGAGCACCCCGCTGTCGCCCAGGGGGCGAGGGCCAGAGGGCCGGTGACTTCAGCGGTGAGAGGTGAGGCTTCGGTCAACAGGGCCACCTCGGCCTCCAGGATCTCCACCCTATCCCGCACGTCCACCACGGCTGTGGCATAGGCGGCCAGCACCGCATCGTTGCTGGAGCATCCTGCGAAGGCCAGGAGGGAAATCAAGAGGGGAGTGGGAAGGCGAGTCATGGGGGCCTGAGGAGAAAGAGGGTCTCCGATCTTGCCCCTCTCCTCACAAATCGCAAGGGAGGTTCTCACGGCGATGACTCGGAGTACCATGCGGCCCTCATGCGCGATGCCCTGATCGTATCGGTCCTGTCCGTCCTTCCCCAGAACGCCCTCTCCCGAGGGATGGGCACCGTGGCGAGATGGCTCTTCCCGCGAGCCTTGATGACCACCTTCCTGCGTCTGTATGTCTGGAAATACCGGGTGAGCCTGGAGGAGGCTGCCCTTCCCCTGTCTTCCTATCCCTCCTTGGTGGCCTTCTTCACTCGGGAATTGCGACCGGGAGCCCGTCCGGTGGACGATGGAACAACCTCCGTCGTGTCGCCGGTAGATGGGCGCTGCTACCAGGTGGGAATCGTGCGACAGGGAATGATGTTCCAAGGTCCGGGGCAGCCCTTTCCGGTGGCGGAATTGCTCTCCGAGGAGGGGGCAGCGTCCCGATTTGAGGGAGGCGCATGGTGTATTTTGTATCTCTCACCTCGGGACTATCACCGGGTTCATTCCCCCCGGGAGGGAAGCGTGACCCGATACCTGTACCAACCGGGGAGACTGTTTCCAGTGTTTCCCGCCGCCACTCGCAGGGTGAAACATTTGTTTTCTCGCAATGAGAGGCTGGTGGCGTTTCTGAGCACGGACGCGGGGGAATTGGCGGTGGTGTTGGTGGGGGCCTTCGGAGTGGGAAGGATCCGCATGGGTTTTCTTTCTCATCCCACCCAGGAGAGGGGAGCCCGCCGGAAGGAAGAGGGCCTCCCCTCTCCCTGGGCCGTTCCCCGGGGCGGCGAGATGGGGATGTTCGAGATGGGCTCCACCGTCGTCCTCCTGTTTGAACCCGGGCGGGTGTCCTTGACCCTGCGGGAAGGGGACGGGGTGAAAATGGGGATGAAAATCGGGGAAATGCGGGCGCCGACGCAGCATTTTCCTGTCACATGAATCTGATGAACACATCCAGAGCGACTGCTCTCGGTCGAGATGAAACATGAGCCTGACCCTCTCTCCTTCCCCCTTTTCAAGCGGCGTCCCCGGGCCGTTGGTTCTGGTCGTGATGGATGGCGTCGGCCTGGGGCGAGGCGACGAGGGAGACGCAGTGGCCCTGGCTCGCACTCCCGTCCTGGACGCCCTGAGAGCCCAAGGAGGGGGACGATTTCGCAGCCTCCGGGCCCACGGTCGCGCGGTGGGGCTCCCCTCCGACGCCGACATGGGCAACTCCGAAGTAGGGCACAACGCCATCGGCGCGGGAAGGGTTTTCGACCAGGGAGCCAAGAGGGTTCAGGACGCCCTCGGGAGCGGGGAATTGTTTCGCGGGGAGGTGTGGAGGGGCCTGACGGCGCGGTGCCAGCGGGGTGGCGGGACCCTGCATCTGCTGGGCCTCCTTTCCGACGGAAACGTTCACTCCCACATCGCTCATCTGCTGGCCCTCCTGGAGGGGGCCCACCGAGATGGGGTGGAGAAGGTGAGAGTCCATGTGCTCTTCGATGGGAGGGACGTGCCGGAAACCAGCGGACTCCTCTACGTGGACACCCTGGAGGCGTGCCTTCATCGGATGCAGGAGGGGGGAAGGGACTACCGGGCCGCCTCGGCGGGAGGGAGGATGCTCATCACCATGGACCGTTACGGCGCCGACTGGGGGATGGTGAAGCGGGGTTGGGACACCCACGTTCGCGGCGAAGGAAGGCGGTTCTCCTCCCTCAGAGAAGGGCTCCTCACCCTGCGAGGAGAGGTGCCTGGCCTGTCGGATCAATGGGTTCCCCCCTATGTGGTGGCCTCTTCCGGGGAGCCCGTCGGCGTGATGCGGGACGGGGATGCCGTGGTGCTGTTCAACTTCCGTGGAGACCGGGCGGTAGAGATCAGCCGAGCGTTTGAGGAGAAGACCTTCACCGAGTTTGACCGGGGAGCCCCCCTGGATGTGCTGTATGCAGGGATGATGCAGTATGACGGCGACACTCAACTTCCCCAGCGATTTCTGGTGTCTCCGCCCGCCATCGACCACACCCTGTCTCAGCATCTTTCAGAGATGAGAGTGCCTCAACTGGCCTGTTCGGAAACCCAGAAATTCGGTCACGTAACCTATTTTTGGAACGGAAACAACAGCGGCGCCTTCCCAGGAGAGACCTTCGTGGAGATCCCCTCCGATTCCCTCCCCTTCGAAGAGAGGCCCTGGATGAAGGCCGCTGAAGTCACCGACCGGGTGATCGCCGAGCTTCAGACGGGGCGACATCGCTTTGCCCGGCTGAACTATGCCAACGGAGACATGGTGGGCCACACCGGCCACCGGGAAGCGGCCATTCTGGCGGTGGAGGCGGTGGACCTGTGCCTGGGGAGGATCCTCAGCGCCGTCCGCACCCTGGGCGGGGCTGCGTTGGTGACCGCCGACCACGGAAACGCCGATGACATGGTGGAGAGGGATGGCCAGGGGAATCTGATATGGGAGAAGGAGAGGGAAAGGTGGCGCCCCAAGACCAGCCATTCTCTCCATCCCGTGCCCTGCGCTCTGGTCGTTCCCCCGGGCTCCAAGGCGCACTTCCGGGAGGATCTCCCCCTGGCCGGGCTAGCAAACCTGGCGGCTACATCCCTTGAATTACTCGGATTCACTCCCCCGACGGAGTATCAGGATTCACTGCTGCGTTGGGGAGGATGAGGAGGGTCTAGAGCCACACGTCCCGGATGTTGGGCTCCTGGCCCAGGGGGAGAGGAAAGGAACGAACGGGGTTCTCAATTTCAGCCCAGGATTGGGACCGGTAATAGCTCTGAAGGGCCTCCGCCATTTCCCCCCGGAAGGGGGCCAGGCGGGCGTGATGTTCCATGGGCGGGGCGTTGCGGGAAAACAAGGCGGCCTTCTCGGAAGAGAGGCGGTGCTCGGCGCGCAGAAGACACTGGAGGGCAGCGGAGCGAGAAGAGGAGATGGAGGGGACAGCGGTGGTGAAAGGGGAAGGATGTGAAGAGAGATTCATGGCGGCTCCTTGAAGATGTGTCACCCCTCGCCTTTGGGAAACGTCCTCCTCTCCTCGTTTGAAAAAACAGAATGAATCCGAATGCAAAATCAACGATTCGAGTTTCATGTCTTGTTATTTCCCCCCTTTTAGCGTTGAGGTAGAGACACGCGGCGTTGGCGGGCTTCTCTTCCCGACCGGCGAACGGGTTCGAACCAGGGACGGATGATGAATCTCAACTTCAGATGGTGGGTGAGCGCAGGGATGCTGGCCTGCGGGGGGTGTGTCACCTCCGTTGAGGACGGGGACGACGATGTCACCGCCGATGATGACACCGCGCTGTCGGACGACGACGCGAGCGGTGACGATGATGCGAGCGGTGACGATGATGCCACCGGGGATGACGACGCCACCCCGACAGACGATGACGATTCCGCCACGGGGGACGATGACAGCGCCCTGCCAGACGACGACACCACCCCTCCTCTTCCCGACGATGACACCTCGGGGGGAGACGACGACACCACTCCCTCTCCAGCAGAGTGCGATGTCAGCGACATGGAGGCCAGCGAGGGAGAGGGGTTGGTGGATGGCATCCCGGTCCTCTTCAGCAGCATGGTGGTGGACGATCCTGGGGACGGAGCCCTGCTGGTGTTCGCCAACGTCTCCGACGGGGATACCGTCTCCCTGTATCTGATGCAGACCGACGGCGGTGCACTTCCCCTGGATTCGCATCTGGCCGGAGAATCCTTCCAGGTCGTGCTGGAATCGGCTGAGGTCACCGGAAGGGGCTCTCTCCACATTCTCCCCGGTGGACCGGTCTCCCCAGGATATTTCGACTCTTCCTCCAGCGATCCCGGATGGGCGAAGCTGATCCCCGAGGAGGGAGGGGGCCTGTCCGGGTGTTTTGAGTTCACCGGCTATCAAGTCGAGGGAGAAGCGGTCCGGGAGGTCACCGCCGGGCGCTTCCGCGCGGATTCCTGGATCGACGTGGAATAACCATTGAAATCAGCCAAGGAGGACACATGAAATCCGAACCACTCATTTCCACCCTTTCCATGGCCGTCAGCCTGTGCCTGGTGGGTTGCGTCACCTCGATTGAGGACGGCGATGACGACTCCGTCACCGATGACGACACCACCTCGGATGACGACGCCACTTCCGACGATGACACCACTGCGGACGACGACGCCACTTCCGACGACGACGCCACCTCGGACGACGACACGACGGGGGATGACGACACGACGGGGGATGACGACACCACCGGGGATGACGACACCACCGGGGATGACGACGCCACGCCTCCTCCCGATGAATGCGACACCAGCGACCTGGAACCGGGCCAGGGAGAGATCCTGGTGAACGGGTTCCTGGTTTCCTTCACCGGGATGGCGGTGCGCTCCTCGGACGGCGTGGAACTGACCATCTACGTGGATGGGGGCATCATGGAGGGTGTGATGGGAAACACCCTCACCCTGTCCTTGCTGTTGACCAACGGTGGGCAGCCTCCTGCGCTGGCCTACAGCAATGGCATCCCCTTCCTGGTGACCCTGGAGAACAACTCCTCCACCGGTGGGGCCTACCTCTATCTGGCCCCTGAGGACGAAGAGCTCCCCTACCCGACCGGATACTACGATTCCTCCGCCAGCGACCCCGAGGTGGCCCTGTTCGAGCCGGACGAGGACGGCGGTCTTTCCGGGTGCTTTGCCTTCAATGGTTACCCCCCGGAAGGAGAGGGTTCCATCGAGGTGACCGAAGGCAGGGTAAGAGCGGTGTGGGTCGAGGGCGGTGGAGCGTAACGGGGGAAGACCGGGAGGCAGGGGGAGGAGACCATGCCCCCGTTTTCCGGGAATACTGGAGAGGGCGGCGTGTTCCCTCCGCCTCCCCGACCTCCGCCGCCCGGTTGACGCCCGGCGCTTCGGGTGGTAGCACTGCCGCCCCGCTGCGGGCGGGACGGATGGCCCCCACTTCATGCTTCGCCCCTCCCATCTCCTCGCCCTCGTCCTCCTCGCCTCCTCCCTCCCCGCCTCCTCGGAAGCGGCGGATTTTCATGTGGATGGCTATTACCGGGTGAGGGGGCGCGTCTACAACAGCCTTTCCCTGACCCGGGACGATGAATATTCCGTCGGAACCACTGCTTACATGCAGCAGCGATTTCGACTGGAGCCCCACTTCGGCATCAATCCCTACATCCATCTCTATTCCCAGGTGGATCTGCTGGACTTGTCCTTGTTCGGCTCCTCCCCCGAGGTGGAACAGAAGGATCCCTGGGATCAGTTGGCTGAGGGTTCAGGGGGGACTCCCAACGCCCTCACCCAGACGGTGCTCCCCGGGGAGGACTACGAGAGCAACATTGCCGTGAAGAGGGTGTGGGCGGAAATCACCACCCCCTATGTGGATTTCCGATTCGGGCGGATGGGGAATCACTGGGGCTTGGGGGTGCTGGCCAACGACGGCAACTGCTGGGACTGCGATTATGGAGACACGGTGGACAGGGTGCAGGTGCGAGGACATGTGGGGCCCGCCTCCCTCTCCCTGGCCTATCAGACCCATGCTGAGGGGCTGGTCAACGCCAACGATGACGTGCAGTCCTTCTTGTTCACGGGTGGTTACCTGAGTGAATCCCATGGGTTGGGCCTGTATCTGGAATATCGGAGCAAGCCTTCTGAACAATTCGGAGCCCTCTACGCCGACCTGTGGGGAAGGACCCGGCTGGGACCCCTTCGGCTGGAGCTGGAGGCGGCCCTGGTATACGGCAAGTGGAATCAAGGCCCTGTCCCCCTGGACCCCGACACCGGCGCCCCCCTTTCTGCCCTGTCCTACGATGAGCTGACCCTTCTCTCCAGCGGCGGGGCCTTGAAGGCAGACTTTTCCCTCTCCCCCTTCGCGGCGGGAGTGGAGGTGGGGTACGCCACCGGGGATCATGAGATCAGCGACACCGAGGTCCATACCTTCACCTTTGACCGGGACCACGACATCGCCCTCCTGCTGTTTGAGGAGCCCCTGCCCTCCCTCCTGGATCCCACCGCCTTTGACGATGACGGGATTCAGGTCTCCGACACCCTGGACTCCACCCGGATGGTGACGGGAAACGCCGTCAGCAACGCCCTGTACTTCACTCCCTATGCCCAATACGACCTGCGAGAGAACGTGACGGCGCGGGTGTCCGGCGCCCTCGCCTGGGCCCTGACCGACAATGACCGCCTCACCGGGGAGAAAACCTTCTACGGAGTGGAGGCGGACCTGGATGTGAAGTGGCGCCTCTATGAGAATTTCGAGTTGGGGGGTCGGGCGGCCTTCCTGTTCCCCGGGGATGCCTTCGCCGCAGAGACGAGGGGCTTCACCTTCGGCGGGGAAGCGCGGGCCATCCTGCGGTTCTAAGGGGGGATGGGTCGGTGCTCCTCCCCTTCCACAAGCTCCACGGCTGCGAGAATGATTTCGTTCTGATAAGCGAGGATGGCGGCATCCCCGGGGATGTGCCCGCCTTTGCCCGAAGGGTGTGCCCCCGTCGCACCGGCATTGGCGCGGATGGGGTGCTGCTGCTGACCCGGGAGGAGGGGGTGGCCGCCAGGATGCGGATTTTCAACGCCGATGGCTCGGAGCCGGAGATGTGCGGCAACGGAGTGCGCTGTGCCGCCGCCTGGCTGGTGGAAGAGGGGTGGGTGCCCGGCCCGAACCTCCTTATCGCGACCGGGGCGGGAACCGTGGCCTGCTCCCTGCTCCCGGGGGGAGAGGTGGAGGCGATCCTGGCCGTTCCCCGGTTTGATGCCCCCAACCTGCCGGTGACCGGATTCACCCACGCCCCCGATCCCCTGGACCTGGAGGATGACGAGCCCATTGAGGGGTTCGTCGGGACCCCCCTGCAAGGTCTGCCGGTGTCCATGGGCAATCCCCATTGCGTGATCCTGCTGCCTTCGGGGATGACGGTGGAGAGGGCGCCCCTGGAAGCCCTGGCGGAGAGGGTTTCCCGCCTGGGAGCCTTCCCCGACGGGGTCAACGTGGAAGTGGTGGAGAGGGTGTCTCCCCTGCGTTTGCGGGTCAGGGTGTGGGAGAGGGGAGTTGGGGAGACTCGGGCCTGCGGAACCGGGGCAGCGGCGGCGGCGGTGGTTCTGGGAGTGCCCGGGAAGCCGGTGGCGGTAGAACTGCCGGGAGGAGACCTGGTCCTTCACTGGGAGGGGCTGGGGAGGTCGGTGAGGATGAGGGGGGCGGTGGAAAAGGTGTTTCGGGGGCAGGTGGTGGAATGACGATTCCTCAACAGAAAGAAGCACAGAGGTTCACGATGCGGTTCTCAGGGGTGATGACGGCGCTGGTGACCCCTTTTGAGGGGGGAGGTCTGGACCGAAACTCCCTGTCTGGGCTGGTGGATCGCCAGTTGGAGGCCGGAGTGGATGGGCTGGTGGTCAATGGAACCACCGCAGAGTCCCCCACCCTCACCGGGGCCGAGCAGGCGGAGGCCCTGGCCCTGGTGGTGGAAAGGGTGGCCGGAAGGGTGGCCGTGGTCGCCGGAGTGGGCAGCAATTCCACCGCCGCCACGGTGGCCCGGGCCAAGGAGGCGGAGGCCCTGGGGGCGACCGGCCTCCTGGTGGTCAACCCCTACTACAACAAGCCCACCCAGGCCGGGCAACGAGCCCATTTTCAAGCGGTGGCCGAGGCGGTGGGCATCCCCTTGTGCCTCTACAACATCCCCGGGCGCACTGCGGCTGGCTTGACCGTGGAGTCCCTGGCCCGTCTGTCCCAAGTTCCCGGCATCGTCGCCGTCAAGGAAGCGACGGCGGACCTGCGCTTCGCTTCCGAGATCCTCCAAGCCTGTTCCCCTGGTTTTGCGGTGCTGTCCGGGGATGATTTCACCTTCCTTCCCCTTTTGTCGGTGGGGGGACACGGGATCATCGCTGCGGGAGGAAACCTGATTCCCGAACGGTTCGTGGCGTTGTGGAGGGCGGCATCACAAGGGGATTACTCCCGGGCGCGGGCTGTCCATCAGGAGATGCTGCCCCTCCTGCAGGTTCTCTACGCCGAAACCAATCCCATTCCGGTGAAGACCGCCTGCGCCTGGGCAGGGCTGATCGCGTCGCCGGAGATGCGCCTTCCCCTGACCCCCCTCTCCGAGGAGGTGGGGGTTCGGCTGCGAGAAGTGATGCGGGCGGCGGGGTTGCCGTGGGTGGGAGGAACGGCGTGACCTCCGAACCTCTGCGAGTGGCCCTGAGCGGAGCCACAGGAAGGATGGGGCTCCGCCTCACCCGCCTGCTGCTGGCGGACGCCCGATTCGCCCTGGTGGGAGCGTCCTGCTCTCCCCAGGATCCCCGAGTGGGGGAGGATGTGGCGCGGATGGCAGGCCTTCCCCCCTGCGGTGTGGAGCTGACCGGGAATGTGGCGGCCATGGTGAGGCGGGCTCAGGTGGTGGTGGATTTCTCCACCTCCGAAGCCACGTCAAGGGTCTGTGGAGCGGCCCTGGCCCTGGGGGTTCCGGCGGTGGTGGGAACAACGGCCCTGACCCCCTTCGCCCGGGCGGCGGTGGAGGCCTTGAGCAGGAAGGCGCCGGTGGTATGGGCGGCCAACACTTCGGTGGGCGTGGTGGTGCTGGCCCGGGTGATGGAGGAGGCCATCCAACTGTTGGGGGAGGGGTTCGACGTGGAAGTGACCGAGCTTCATCACCGAGGAAAAATCGATGCGCCGTCGGGGACGGCACGAATGCTGGCAGAGCGAGGGATTGCCGCCCTGGGAAGGTCAGGGAGGGGAGTGGTGAGCCAGAGGGCCGGGCTGATTGGCGCCCGAGTGGAGGGAACGGTGGGGATCTCGGCCCAACGGGGAGGAGACGCCGTGGGCGAACACTCCGTCTTGCTACTGGGAGACGGGGAGAGGCTGGAACTGACCCACAGAGCGACGGACCGGGACGTGTTCGCCCGGGGGGCCCTGAGGGCAGCCTTGTGGGTGACGGAGCCTCAGCGGCAACCAGGGATCTACGGGATGGAAGCGGTTCTGGGGCTGGTCAGGGACCGGCCGGGGGCAGAATCGGCAGGACCGGACAGAAAATGAGGGAAGAGGCTGGAATTTCCAGGTGCAATGGTGTATTCCGCCAGCGTTCTTGAACTGAAAGGGACAGCCCGCCGCGCCAGAATTCAGGGCCGGGCACGAAACAACCCGCCCTACTTTCGTCACCAACCCTTAGGCTACAGCCGCGCTGCTCATTGGGGCAGCGAGGGTCGGTCCGACAGGCTGACTCAAAACATGTCCCCATTGAGGAGAGAGAAACTATGAAGATCGAGCGTTCCTGGTTCTGGCTGGCTGGCATGATCGGTGCGGTGGGTATGGTGGGTTGCACCACGGAGGAAGGAGACGATGACGACTCCTCCGTCACCGACGATGACGCCACCTCTGACGA
>CAYRTW010000002.1:0-11017 GCA_964426935.1 uncultured Rickettsiales bacterium | reverse complement strand
AGGAAGGAGACGATGACGACTCCTCCGTCACCGACGATGACGCCACCTCTGACGATGACGCCACCTCTGACGACGACGCCACCTCTGACGACGACGCCACCTCTGACGACGACGCCACCTCTGACGACGACACCACTCCCCCCCAGCCCGATGACGACTCGGCTTCGGCGGGCAAGACCTTCCTGTTCAACCTGGAAGATGCGACCGTGACCGAGCCCCCCGGCGTGGGGTCTGTGCTGGCCCCCTATCTGGCCGACTTCTATCTGCTCATGAGCCCCAGCAACTTCACCGCCTCCACGGTGGATCTGCTGTTTGCCGTGGGAATGGACGATGGTGGTACGGTGGTTCAGAGCCCCGAGTACCCCACCTTCGACTTCATGGGTGCCATGTGGACCGATCCCATGTTCGCCACCAAGGCCGGTGGGGACATCACCATCGACGCCGGTGACGGCCTCATCATCACCCTCAACGACGCCGCGTTCGGGGGATACTTCTCCGATGGGGGCAACATGATGGTGAACGGAACCCTCTCCGGCCAGGCCGACACCCGCTCCTTCGACTCCCTCCTCGGGGACGAGGTCGGTGCCGTGTGCGAGCTGTTGGGTTCCCTGGGCATCGAGTGTGAGGTGTGCCCCGCCGATGGTCAGCCCTACTGCCTGACCCTGGTGGCCGAGGACATCACCGCCGAGACTGTTGCCGGCACCCTGACCCCCATCGAGTAATTGGCGAGAATGGCGATCCCCGGGAGACCGGGGGTCGTCCCTCCCGTCTCCCCCTCTCGTTCCCCTCCCCTCTTCTTCCTCCCCTCCCCCAGAATCTCCCCCGTCCCACCGGACAGGGACTGTCTGCGCCCGCGCCTACTTGCGATGGAAGGTCAGATCCTGGGTGCCGATGGTCAGGACATCCCCGTCCCGCAGGGCCCTCTTTTCCACCACCTTGCCATTGACCGCCACCCTTCCTTGGGAAGACAGCCTCTCCAGCCAGAAGTCCCCCTCCTCCAGAACGAAAGCAGCCAGAGGGGAGGAGGGGCATCCGCACCAGCGCAGAACCACGTCAGCATCCCGGCCCGGCCCCAGGGTGAGCCGAGGGCGGGTAAGGGAAACCTGGCGAGGACCATCCCGATCCGACCAGGAGACGCATGGCTCCCGGGCCGACCAGGAGGGGGAGACGGCGGTGATGACCTCGGTGGGGGCGTCGAGGGGGGGCGGGAAGTCACCCGGGGCGGTGGAGGCGGGAGGATGGAGACCGATACCTCCCAAGCAAAGACGCAAGTAGGTTCTCCCCATCTGAACAGTGGTGCTGTGCCGCAGGACGGTGCGCTCCACCTTCCGGTCTCCCAGGAGGATGCCGTTGCCCCGGGAGAGGTCTTCGATGAGAAACTCGCCAGAAGCACTGACCTGAAGGCGGGCATGGCGCCGGGAAACGGCGGGGTCGTTCAGGACCACGTCGCAGTGAGGATCCCTGCCAATGACGAGCTCGTCCCTGGAGATGGGGACCGTGGCCACCAGTTGCCGATCTCGGAAGATTTCAAGCTGGAGCATGAACAGTTCACCGCCTGAACGGAAAAGCCCGGCTGCGTCCCACCAACACCGGGGGCGGAGGATAGGTGGTTCTGGGGGAGTTCGCCACCGAAATTCGCTCCCTCAGGAGAGGGGGTGAGGATGTGGCTGCCTGCCAGGAGGGGAAAGAACCGAGGCGAGACCGGCCGCCGGGGCCAGGAAGGGATCGAGGGATTCCTGAATGGCCCGTCGCCCCATCGAGAGGGCCGCCTGTTCCAGGATCATCACGTGGACCGGGTCCCGCCGGGCGCTCAACTGACCCAGGGAGGTGGCGTCGAACCCGGTAAGGGGCTGCTGGACCAGGACCACCAGGCCCCGCTTCTTCCCGGAGGACCCACCGCGCTGGACTAGATCCCTCTCCCAGGCGCGGACCCCCTTTCGCACTTCCGCTGAATTCTTGGGGGCAGTGACCGCCAGGATCCAGTGTGGATTGGTGGCCAGAATCGCGAACGAGCCCTGCTGGCGCTGCACTGTGTAGCTGTATTCGGGGAGGAGGGAGTTCAAGTGGTCAAGAAGGATGTCGATGGTCATGGTTGTCTCAGCGGGGTGGGGCTCGGCCCTGTCGTGGCGGGGGCGAAGGATAATCACCCCGAAGGAGGAAGAGAAGAGGGACCCTCAGGGAGCGTTGCGGGCGACGCGAAACCCTCGGTCAGCGCTGCGAAGTCCGCGATTGGCGGCCGCCCGGGACGCCAACCTCACCCGGGCCAGGGAGCCTCTCCAGCTTCCTCCCCGAAGGGTTCCCCGATCTCCCAACTCCACCACCACCGGATCGCGCCCGCCGGGAGGATCCTCCCTCCACCCGTCATAGACCCATTCCCACACGTTTCCTCCCATGTCGTGAAGCCCCCAATCGTTGCTTCCTCCCATGCCCACCTCCCGGGGACCCTTCTGGCCGTACCACGCCAGGGTTTCCGGATCCCCTCCCCATGGAGAGGAGGCTCCTGCTCTTGCGGCATACTCCCATTCCGCTTCGCTGGGCAGGCGATACCCGGGCGCCTCCCGATCCCAGTGAACCCCCTCGGGAGTCATGAGATACGCTGGCCGGAGCCCCGCCCTCTCCGACAGGGCGTTGCAGAAATCCACCGCCTGACGCCAAGACACGCTGTCCACCGGAAGGCGAGAACCGGGTCGGGAGCTGGGGTTGCTGTCCATCACGGCCTGCCAGACACCTTGGGGGATTTCCGTGCTCCCAATTAAAAAATCTTTAGTAATTTCAACGGAGTGAAGTTTTTCCGACGAAGCCCGTCCCTCCTCATCGGGAGGGCTGCCCATCTGGAAGCGACCTGCGGGAATGCGGACCAGAGGGAGGTCAGGCAAGGGAGAGGGCTCCTTTTCGGGCGGCGGCTCCGGGGAAGAGAGCAGGAACAAAGAGAGCCCCCCCATGAGAAGGGCGACCCACACCACCGACACCATCTGCACGGGGAAGGAGCGAGAGGGAGAGGAGACTGGAGACGGTGACGGGGAGGAAGGAAGGGGGATCCAAGCGGCCTCGGCCAGAGCGGGCACGCCGTCATCGGTCCACCCTTCGGGAACCAGGAAAGGCTTGAGATCCCGGGCCATCTCTGCGGCGGTGTGGTAGCGATCGGCGGGCCTTCGGGCCAGTCCTCGAAGCAGGAGGGAGACCATGGAAGAGGGGCAAGGTCCACCCCCCAGAAGGGGGCCGGGAGGAGAGGGGTCTGCAGTCGATTTCCAGGCCAGATAGTCCAGCCAGGCCCTTCGGTCCATCCCCGCTGGGTTGAAGGGGAAGGGGTACTGGCCGGTGAGGAGGTGATGAAGGACGGTGGCCATGGCATACACATCGGCCCGACCGTCCAGGGGCCCCTCCTCCTCCCTCCATTCAGGGGCCATGTAGGGGGGAGCGCCGGGGATGGCTCCCTCCTGAAGGTGAGGGCTTCGCAAGGCCCGACTGACTCCGAAATCCACCACCCGGGGTTGTTCTCCTCCTTCGCTTCTGGGGTCGGCAAGGATGATGTATTCAGGGCGCAAATCCCCATGGATCACCCCCTGATCGTGGGCAGCGTGAAGGCCGAGGAGGACGCGATGAACGATGGTGGCCGCTCTCCACGGTGGCAGAGGGCCCCCCTCCTTTGCCAGGGAATCCAAGGAGCGGCCTTCGGCGATTTCTGCGGCGACGAAGGGTCCCAGATCCGGATCCAGCCCGCTGTCCACCACCGGAACCAGGGCGTCGTGGCGGAACCGCATCAGACGGTTTCCCACCTCCAGGAATCGCTCTTCCCGCTGGCGTGCCTCCGCCCCCGCCGTGCCGTTGGCGGCCTTGGCCAGCAGCTTCAACACCACCCTCTTCCCCGAGCGCAGTTGGGTGGCGTGACAGACGCAGCCCTCCGGCCCTCGTCCCACCACCTCTTCCACTACGTATTGACCGGCCACCACCGCGCCGGGCCGGGGAGGAAACGTGGATCCCCCCCTACTCGGGGTCCCTGCAGCAGCGGAATCCGGTGGAGTAGTCATGGTAGGTAAACTCGTGAGCAGTGGTTCGGTAAGTGCATCCGGGACCGTTCAGCTCGGCATCCACGTAGAACCCCCCTCGGAAGGTGCCCTCGGAGGCAGCGGTCCATTCATGGAGGTTGCCGTGGAGATCGTAGAGGCCAAAGGAGGAGACGCACTCGGTCAGGGCGCCAGAGAGGGCTACGGTGTCGGGGAGTTGATTGATTCCCGGATCATTCATGGCCTCGGTGGTCCACACCCAATCCGCCGAGGTGCCGTAGAACTCAATGACCGGGTGAGACTCCCGCCCCTCGTTGCAAGCCTCCTCCTGGTAGCTGTTGCCGTAGGGATAGGTGAAGTCTTCAGGACCCTGGCAGGCCAGCATCCACTCGTCATCGGAGCACAGACGCTTGCCGGAGCCCTCACAAGCCCCCTCCGCCTGTTCCCCGCTGATGTACCCCTGGGGCATGGCTCCTTCCTGGGCACGAGCCCGCACCTCCACCCCCTCGGGGACCTCATAGGGAGACCAGGGCGTGATTTTTCCCTCCTTGCCCACCTGCTCCAGAAAGGCCTCCCAGCGATCCACACACACCCGAATGGCCCCCTCCTCCACCAGAGCCATTTCCGGGGGGCAGGGGCCGGCAGGGGTGGTGTCGTCGTCGGCAACCGGGGTGGAGTCGTCATCGGGGACCGGCGTGGTGTCGTCGTCGGGGGGCTGGGTCGAATCGTCATCAGAGCCTGACGTGGTGTCGTCGTCCTGATTCGAGCCCCCCCCAGGATCTCCATGCACCGGGTCACCTCCACCGGGCTCCCCGGCCCCGCATGCCCACAGAACCATTGTCATCCACACCCAAGCGTTTCGACTCATTCTCCCATGCCCGTCGCCCACCCATCCCACTCCGGCGGAAAGGATACCCCGGGGGCGGGCGAGGAGATAGTCGGGGAGGGCCGCTTCATCTTGGGAGCTTGACGAAATGACCAGATAAGCTTATCTGGTCACCATGTCGTGGGACTTTTCCATCCTTGAGCAGGAGCTGGGGCGTTACCTGCCCCGGAGCGACGTCGATCCGGAAGATCCCCGGGAGCGCACCCGGCGCCGAATCCTGGCTGCCGCCACCGAGCGTTTTGCCCATCACGGCTACCGAAAAACCAGCGTGGAGGACATCGCCCGTCGGGCGGGGATCGCCAAGGGGACCGTCTATCTCCACTTCAAGAACAAGGCCGACCTGCTGATCCACGCCACCGCAGCGGAAAAGGCTCGCTACGTTGAACGCTTTCGGGAGCTGTTGGACCCCTCCCGCCCGCCCCGGGAACGGCTTCGCCTCTACCTGGAGGGAGTGCTGCGGTGGACTCCGGAGATGCCCCTTGTCCAACGCCTGGGCCGGGATCGAGACGAGGTTCGTCACGTTCTGGACGATATCGATCACGAAACGCGGTCCCGGAATGAGAAGCTGGAGGAGGAATTCGTCATCTGGCTTCTCTCCCCCTTCACTGAGGCCCAAGGGTGGACCCCGGACGATCTGCACTCCCGCGCCAGAATGCTTCAAGCCTTCCTCCGCAGCGCCCCAGTCCTGATGGATGGACCCGATGCGGTGGGGTTTGACCGGGGAGCCTATGTCAGCCTCCTGGCCCGAACCCTGGCCGACGGGCTGGCGGGCTCAGGGAGAGGTCCATGAGGGGCCTGCCCACCGCCTCTCTTGCCCTCCTCTTGGGAACCTGCCTCCTTCCTCCCCTGGCGGTTGCCCAGGAGGCCAAGGGTTATGGGGAAGTGCGGATCTCCTTCTTCCCCGGGGTCACCGGAGAGGTGTGGCAACTGGTGGAGAGGGTCCGCCCCACCTTCGAGGCCCCCATCGGCAAGAGGGTGAAGATGGTGGCCACGGTGGAGGCGGCCCTGTCCCAGGGAAGGGATTCCACCACCGAGGTCCAAAACGCCTTGGAAAACAGCGACTTCGGCCCCCTTCTTGACGCGGCAGGGTGTACCTGGCTGGAGCATGAGAACCACCTGCTGGGCATCGACGGCTCCGACGATTACTTGGATGTGGACCGCCTCTACATTGACGCCTATCTGCCCCGGGTCGACCTGCGCTTGGGTCGCCAATCCATCCACTGGGGCTCGGCGTCGTTCCTGAACCCTACCGACCCCTTTCCCGAGCTGCTGTTGACCGAGCCCTGGCGTCCCCGCAAGGGCTTGAACGCCCTGCGAGCCACCTTTTCTCTTCCTGCCGGCATCGACGCCACCGCCGTTCTCGCCACCAACGACACCTTCGACGCGGTGCGAGGGGCGGGTCGGGTACGGGGCACGGTGAAGGGATTCGATCTGGCGGTGGCCGGTGGGTATCGGGGGGATGGAGGCGAGAACGGGGAGGGGGACGGGTTGGTGGGCATCGACGTAAAGGGCACCCTGGGAGTGGGGGTGTGGGTGGAGGCTTCCCTTCACCTGGGGAAGGACCGGGAGGACCTGTATGAGCAGATCGCTGCCGGCCTGGACTACTCCTTCCCGGTGCTGGAGGGGTTGGTGGTTTCCGCCCAGTATTATCGCAATGGAGGAGGTGCTTCGAGAGAGGAAGACCTGTCCCAGACGGCGTCTTTGTCATCGGGGATCGAGGCCCCCACCTGCGATGCCAAAGATTCGTCCACCCTGTTCGGCACCACCAGCGTGGACCCCTTTGCCCCCCTGCTGGCGAGACAGAACTACCTGCTGATTTCGGCAGGTCAGCGCTTCGCTCCGGAAGTGTCGGTGTCCGTCGCCGCCCTCCAGAGCCTGGACGACGGAACCGGGATGCTTCTCCCCTCCTTGACGGTGGTCCCCTTGGGATGGCTGGAGATCTCCGCCTCGGCCCAGATCCCTTTTCAGCTCTGGGGAAACGGCGGGGAGTTTCGCCCCGGGGAGGACGACCTGGTGGTGGAAGCCGACCTGGGGGGAGGCAACGTGCTCACCGCCGATCTGTCGGGCCTCGTCCCCGACGCCACCCTCACCCTTTGGACCCGAATCAACTTCTGACCGGGAAAGACTCATGCCTATCTGTGAATTGCGAGGAGTAACCAAGACTTATGGCACCGGACCCGCTCAGGTCCATGCGGTGCGCGATGTCAACCTGACCCTGGATTCGGGGGAATTCACCGCCTTTGTGGGACCCTCCGGTTCGGGCAAGACCACCCTGCTCAACCTGGTGGGGTGCCTGGATCAGCCGTCTTCGGGAGAGGTCCTTATTGAGGGAAACTCCACCTCCCACCTGGGGGATGGAGCCTTGGCCCACCTGCGAGCCCGGCGCATCGGATTCATCTTTCAGTCCTTCAACCTGATTCCGGTGCTGACCGCGTTGGAGAACGTGGAGCTGGCCATGCAGCTCGCCGGAGATTCACAAGGCCGGGAGCGAGCCCGTCAGATGCTGACCGAGGTGGGATTGGCCTCCCATCTGGACCGGCGCCCCGACCAGCTCTCCGGGGGACAGCAGCAGAGGGTCGCCATTGCCCGAGCCCTCGCCCGGCGTCCGGCCCTGGTCATCGCGGATGAACCCACCGCCAATCTGGACTCCGCCAACGGCTCCCAGGTGCTGGATCTCATGCGGGATCTGAACCGAAAGGAGGGAACCACCTTCCTGTTTTCCACCCATGACCCCATGGTGGTGGCCAGAGCCCGCCGGGTGATCGTGCTTCACGACGGCGCAGTCACCGACGATGGCCCCGGCAATGGCGAGAGGAGCACCTGATATGTTCCTTCTCTCCCTGGCACTTCGCAACCTGCGCCGTCACCTCCTGCGGACGCTGCTGTCCACCGCCGCCATCGTGGTGGGGATCTTCTATCTGGTGATGGGACAAGCCCTGGTAGGGGGTATCGAGGAAGGAATCATCCGCGCCGCTGAGGACGGCCTGACCGGTCAGCTCCTGATCCGCCCCGCCGGTTACCCGGAAGAGGCGATGAGCCACCCCTTGGACACCATGCTGGACCTGCCCGAGGCGGCAACGGCGTGGCTGGCCTCCCCCGGCCGGGTGTCCACCGAGCGCACCTTGTTCGTGGTAACCGCCATCTCCGGCGGCGACTCCCTGCGGGTGAGGGCCATCGGCTTTGATCCCGTTCAGGACGAAAAGGTCTTCCGGCGGGATACCTGGAAGGTGACCGGGAAGATCCCCTCCTCAGCTCAGGACGGAGTCCTTCTAGGCTCCAATCTGGCCAGGCTGCTGAAAATGGAGCCCGGCTCCCGGCTGGTGGTCCAGACCCGCACTCACCTGGGGGCCATCAATGCCCTGGAGCTGCCCGTGTCAGGAGTGGTGGCCACCGCCAACGCCGCCATCGATCAGAGCACCCTGTACCTGACCCGAGACGCGGCGGCGACCCTGGTGGGAGATCCCCGACCCACCCACGTCTTCGTCCGGTTCCCCGACCGAAATCAGGCCCTTGCCGAGACCGGAGGGTTGGGGAGCCAGCTCGGGCCCTGCTGTGAAGTGCGAAATTGGGACGACGAAACCCAAGAGTTGCTGAAGCTCCAAAAGATCCGGCGCCAGGCCCTCAACCTGCTGGTGGGGGTGCTCCTCCTCATCAGCGCCTTTGGCATCGCCAACACCATCCTCATGGCCGCCCACGAGAGGGTTCGGGAAGTGGGCACTCTGCGAGCGATGGGGATGACTCGGAGGGGAGTGATGGCCCTGTTCCTGATGGAGGGGGCGTTCATGGGGGTGAGCGCGGGAGTGGTGGGGGCCTTGCTGGGAGGAGGAGGGGCCTTCTGGTTCGCCCACCACCCCATTGATCTGTCCATGCAGGGTTCGGCGATGTCCAACGTTCAATATTCCACATGGCTGTATGCCCAGTTCCACCCATCCATGCTGATCGCCCCGGTGTTCGTCTCAGCGACGGCAGCCATCCTGGCGTCGATCTGGCCGGCCCGAGTGGCGTCCAGCATGCAACCCGCCGACGCGGTGAGGGGATGATGAGCACCTCCTTCAGTCTTCTGTTCCGCCTTGCCCTTCGGAACACCACCCGTAAGCCCCTGCGAACCACCCTCACCGCCGGCATGGTGGTGGCAGGAACGTCCCTCCTGGTGTTGGCCATGTCATGGATCGATGGCGTCTTTGACGAGATGCTGGACGAAGGTGTGGCGCACACCGGTCACGTTCGGGTGGTGGCCAAGGAATTCGCCGAGCGCGAAGCCCTCATGCCCCTGCATGCCAACCTTCCCCAGGTGGAACCCATCCTCCAGACGGTGAGGGCGACACCGGGGGTGACCGATGCCTGGCCGCGGATCTCCACCGGGGTCACCGTAACCGTGGGGGAGGAGATCGGCGATGTGTTTGGCCTGATGACCGGTGCCCCCAAGGGATGGTTCACCCAGCGCCTCCACGCCGATTCCAAACTGGCCGAAGGGCGATGGTTCGAAGAAGGCAAGGAGGAGCTGGTGATGGGGGCCACCGTAGTCCGGCAGGTCGGCGCCAAGCTGGGGGACGAGATCATCCTTTTGGGAGTCACCCAGGATGGGTCCATGTCCCCCCTCAAAGGGACGCTGGTGGGCATCGTCAAGGCGGGCAGCAGCGCCCTGGATCGGGGCATCTTCGTGGATCTTCCCCGGGCCCAGTGGATGGTAGACGTGCCCGAAGGAGCCCTCGAAGTGCTGGCCTACGGTATCAATCGGGAGTCGGGGCCGACCCTGGCGGCGAGCCTGGCAGCCTCCCCTACCCTGGCCCCCTTCGCGGTGCAGTCGTGGACAGTGCGAGAACCGTGGGCGTCGATGATGGGTATGATCGGCATCATTCGAGGGGTGATGGTGTTCGTGGTGGTGTTCCTGGCGGGCCTGGGGGTGTGGAACACCATGATGATGTCGGTGCTGGAGAGGACCCGAGAGATCGGGGTGCTGCGGGCCATGGGGATGACCCGGGGAGGGGCGATTTCCCTGTTCGTGGGGGAGGCCCTGGCCATCGCCGTGGTGGGAGGCGCGGTGGGGGTCGGCCTGGGGGCCATTCCGGCGTGGTGGCTGTCGATCCACGGCCTGAAACTGAGCGAAAAGCTGACCTCCGGCGCCTCGGCTTCCATGCCCATGGTTTCGGAGTTTCACGCCCATTTGAGCGCCGAAACGATGCTGACCGGATTTGCCCTGGGCCTGGCCATGGCGGTGATCGGCAGCGCCATTCCGGCATGGAGGGCGGCATGGATCAAACCGGTGACCGCCATGAGAGATGTGAGGTAATCATGAGACAGAACTCCTTTCCCTTGGCCCTCCTCCTGAGCCTGTTCACCCTGGTGGGGGGAGTGATTCCCCGGAGCACTGGTGCCGCTGACCTGCCGGACGCGGCGGCCATTTTGGAGCGCATCGACCAGAACATGGTGTTCGAGACCCGTACCGCCACCCTGACCATGACGGTGGTCAACGGCGGACGCACCCGCTCCTACTCCATCCAATCCTATGGACGCGGTGAACACGATTCCGCCATGGAATATGTGTCACCCCCACGGGACAAGGGCACCCGCATGCTCAAGCTGGGGGACGACATGTGGACCTATCTGCCGTCCATCGATCGCGTCCAAAAAATCAGCGGGCACATGCTCCGTCAGGGGATGATGGGGTCGGATCTGTCCTATGAAGACATGATGACGTCATCGGCGATGCGACAGCGCTACAGCGCCAAGGTGACCGGCCAGGAAACCATCGACGGCCGCCCCTGCTACAAATTGGAAATGATCGCCAAGGACGCGGCGGTAACCTACCCCAAGCGAGTCACCTGGATCGACACCGCCTCCTACATCCCCCTGAAGCAAGAGCTTTACGCCTTGTCAGGGATGCTCCTGAAGACCTGGACCATGTCGGGCATCAAGGAGTTCCCCGGCAAGCGCCAATTCCCCACCCACATGGAGGTGAAGGACGCCCTGAAAAAGGACTCCCGCACCGTCATCGATTTCACCAACATGACCTTTGGAGTGGACCTGGAGCAGGAGGTGTTTTCCATGCGATGGTTGGAGAGGAAGTGAGGGAGAGACTTTCCCTCAATGGGAAATGTACATGTGTTGAGTCCTGACCCCCTTACCC
>CAYRTW010000001.1:56554-64958 GCA_964426935.1 uncultured Rickettsiales bacterium | reverse complement strand
CGGAGTTGTTGCAGGGATGGGGCGCGGGGGTGGTTCTCGTCCTTGAATGGAGGGGATTCTTGAGTGGGGCGGTAAACGATCCTGGTGGCTCTCAAGAGGGAGGCGCTTTGCATCCCTGCATTACCCGTATGCTCCGATTCATGCGAACCACTATCACCATTTCCGACCCTCTCTGGCAGGAGATCCGCCTTCGCGCCCTGGAGACTCATCGCACCTTGAGTGAGGTGGTGGAGGAGCTCCTCCGCGTCGGTCTGGAACCTCGATCAGACACATCGCCACGGCGGGTGATCCTCCCCGTGGCTGGAGGTGAGGGGCCGGCTCCTACCTGGGGTCAGATCAAGGAGATTCTGGGTGAGGCGGGGCCTCGTCCGTGGCGCAGCGCGGCTTCAGGATCATCAGGGGGGCACGACGGCGGGGCTTGTTGATGTATACATTCCGGGATTCCCGGACCCCCTTTGCACCCCTCTTCCCTCACACTGCCACCCTCCCCCTTCCCGCCCTTCCTGCCTTCCAGCGCACCTCCATCGGCCCGCCGTCCCCCTCCACCCAGAAGACGGCGACGGCGCGGTTTCCCTGTGAGGAGAGGCCCGGATAGAGACCGTGTCGCCCCTCCCCCACCCGCAGGTCCCCCCACCCACTGAGGTGGGGCAGGGCCACCACCGTTGCCCCTTCCCGCAGCCGCACCCCTTCGGGGAGAAGAAGCTCCACGGTCACCTTGGGAGTGGCCCCGATCTCTTCGCCCCGGCGCAGGGGAGAGGTCCCCAGGAATCCCAGGTTGTCCAATTGGACCTCGACGCGGTGGATCCCGTCGGCGACCCTCTCCTTTTTTGCCTCTACTCGGATCTGGGGCAGGGACAGCCTCATCTTTTCCACGATCCGGAAGGCCTTGTCGCACTCCAGGGGAAGCTGAGGCAGAGGAGGGTTGCGGATGGTTCGCAGATAGTCCAGGCCTCCCAGTTCCACCTCTCCCAACTGGGGATGAAGAAAGGGACGCCAGGGGGAAACCGCACCCGGTTGAGAGGCGAAGTGCCCCATCAGCCGGGAAACCACCTGGGCATCGGGTTGGAAGAACATCTTGGCCGGGTCCTTCACCTCGATTCCCGCGTCCCCGTACGGATCCCAGATTTCCAGGGTGTATCCGGGAATGCCCAGCACCGTGGCGAGGGTGTCCGCCCACACCCCCACGATGGCTCGTTTGGGGTCATAGGTGAAGTCGGGATGGGTGCGGAACACCCGATACCCGGTTCCTTCCACCGCCTCCCTGGCCAGATGCTCCATGAGGAGGATGTCGGGGTCGCTGAGGGGGGAATCCGCCCGGTAGGGTTGGGTGAGGAGGCATCCGGTGTAGGTGTGATGGGTGACCACTGCGGCGATTCCCGGCCGGGCCACCACTGCCTCCATGACCGCCCGACTCTCCGGTTCCGACAGGGGGTAGTCCCCTCCATCCATTCCAAACATGGAGAAAGGGGTCCAGTGGGCGGGGAAGTTGCGATTCAGATCCAACCCATGCAGGAGGGGGGCGCCTGTCCACCTCATCCCGTCCCAGTGCAGGAAATCCCCTTCGGAGCACAGAAAACAGGCCTGGGAAGGGTCATCGTCCAGCCGGCGAGGGCGAACCCCCAAGGGGGCTTCAGGATCGAGAGCAAAGGCTCCACCCCGATCCCTCCAGCGCATCCATCGCACCACGCCGTCTCCATCCAGGTCCCTGGGGTCCAGCCCTTGCCGATGCACGCTTTCCCGAGGGAGCCTCAAGGTGGAGCGGAGGAAGGGAGCCCCGTCATGGAGGGCCTGAAAGCCATCGGGGCTGATGCAAGGGGCGATGCAGACGGTGTGGGAGCGAAACCAGGCACACAGCTCCTCTTCTCCGTTCGCCAGGCCCATGGCCCAGCGGTGAGCTGCAGAAAGACAGGCCATGACCCCCGCCCACTCGGCGGCATGGGTCCCTCCATCCAGCCACAGGGTGGGGCAGTGGGAGGGATCCCGGTCCCCACCGTGGAGGGTCAGCAGCCACAGATCTCGGCCATGGCGGCTTTTCCCAAGGGATTCCAATGAGATCCACTGGGGAAGAAGGCGAGCCAGATCCTGACACCAGGCGGTGAGGGCGGGAAAATCCAGGTAGGAGGAGCTGGGATCGGGAGGCGGGAGGGGGGACACAGCACCTCGGGGGAAGAGTTCGGATGGACGGGCATGGTGCCACAGCTCTTCTGAGGAGACAGCAGGGAGGAGGGCGACTTGCCCGATGCACATTCGTCCCCATGCTTTGCTCATGGATACCGTCGCTGTTTCTTCTGAAGAATCGTCCCTGGTGATTCGAGATCCCTATCAGCGCTGGCGAGTGTGGCTGCGCGGCCGGGTGGCAGGAGGGGAGGGGTCGCCGGCTCGCTCCACCTTGTCTGCCCTGGTGAACATGGCCTCCCTGGTTCCTGATTTGACTCATCTGGTGATTCGGCTGCTGGCGGATCCGGCGGTTCCCCCCAGGAGAAAGGCCCGCCTGGCCGCCGCCCTGGCCTGGCGCCTCAGCCCGGTGGATCTGGTGCCGGAGCTGCTGTTGGGGCCGCTGGGGTGGTTGGATGATCTGGCCCTCTTCGCGTGGGCCCTGGAGGGTTTGCTGGGGGATGTGCCCGCCGAGGTGCTGGAGAGGCACTGGGCGGGATCGCCTTCCGGGCTCCAGGCGGTGCGCCAGGCGGTGGCAGTGACCGATGAGGTTCTGGGGGCCGGGCTGATTGGCAAGGCGATGCAAGTGGCTACGGCTCCCCTGCGAATGGCAAAAATCCTGCGCAGGACGGCACCGTAGGGGAATCCCATCCACCCCCCGCTCTCAGCGGGTGCCGCCGCCGGGTGGTTTCTTGGCAAACTTTCCGGGCTGAAGTACCGTGACCCAGGGCCATGGATGAGGGGAGTCGGGTCAATGGAGGTTGGGGCGCACCATGGCGCGTCGATGGGGCCGAGCTTTGCGGCGCAGGGGGACGCGCGTCGTTCAAGGGTTGGCGTTGGCGGCGGCCTCCACCCTGCTGCTCCTCCTTCTCATGGAGGGGGGAATGAGGGTGTGGTGGAGGGAGCCCCCCTGGGAGCGATTCCTTCTCTATGCCCGTTTCCAGTTCTCTGCCATTCCTGGAGTCCTGTTCCAGAACGAGCCCTGCTCGACCTGCCCCATGATGGTCAACGAGCAGTCCTATTCGGGTCCGGTGGTGCAGGTGCAGCCCGATCCCCAGACCCTTCGCCTCCTCATCATCGGAGATTCGTTCTGCGTCCATGCCCATATCGGTCCGGGGGAGAGGTGGATCGATTGCATGGGCAGAAAACTCCAGGCTTCCCTGACCTGGCCGATAGAAACGGTGGTCCTGGCCACTTCGGGGCACAACCTGGACCAGGAGGTGGCGGTGCTGCGACATCGCCTGCCCCGGATTCGAGGCTCTCGGGTGCTGTACGCCGCCGTTCCCAACGATTTTGAGGAGATGTTGGCGGTTGCCGGGAGGAGTTCCCCGGGCGGCCCCATGGATCTGCGGCCGGTGTCCCTGGTCCCCCTTCGCCCCATTGGGCCCTTCCGGTGGCTGCCTGAAGGGTTGCGGATCGGTCTGTATCGACACAGCTACCTGTGGCAGGAGGTGACCGGTACCCTGTCCCTTCAGTGGATCGGCACCCATAGCCCTCAGGCCAAAGTGCCCATGGAAGTGGGCCGGCCAAAGGTCCTTCTGCAGGAAATGAAACAGGTGGTAGAGGCGTCGGGGGGAAGTCTGGCCATCGTCGCGTTTCCCTTTGCCTCTTACACGCGCTGCCTGAAGGGCGCGAAAGGAGAGGGAGGAAGAGTGGCGTGCGCCGAGGAGGAGGCATTCTTCACCACCCTGAGCAACGCCGCTTCGACTCTCAACCTGCCTCTCTTGGACCTGCGGAAGGTGATGCGTGCCAACCCGGACAGCGAATTCTCCCTGGGGGAGACCGCCCCTGACCGCATCCACCTCGGCCTTGAGGGGCACTGGCTGTTCGGGGAGGAAGTGGCCCGCGCTCTCTACCAGGGGGAACTGGGCCCTCCTTTGAATCCCATCGCCTTGTCCGGGCAGCGATGACCCCGGTTTCCTTTACCTCGGGGAGAGAGCGCCGCTAGAGTAGAGACGGACCCAGGGTCTGCGGAGATCCCCGTGCAAACCGAAACTCTTCCCATCTTCCTCGGATGCGCCCTTTTTGCCTGGGGCTGCATCCCCCTTCCCGACGCTCCAGCCGACCTGGACGGGGTCTCCCGCTACCTGTTTCGCTACCATGAGTTCTCCGCAGAATCCCTGGCAGGAACCCTCTCCCTGGTGGAGTGGCTGTCGGTCCACGGCCAGGAGGAGGAGGGGCTGGAGGGGTACCGTATTTCGGCGATGACCGTCGATGATCTCTCAGGGATTGACCGCCCCGACCGTGATCCCCAGGACACCTTGGGAGTGGTGGTGTGGGCGGAGTCTTCCCACACCCTGGAGGAGCACCTGCGCTACATCCTGAAGCCCGATCAGTCGGTGGTGAATCCCGAGGAGTATCAAGTGTGGGACAGGGTTTTTGTGGAAGGGGAGGACTGCTTCTCCGACCGAGCCTGCGACCTTCTCCGTACCGAAAACGACACGGTGCGGGAGCTTCTTCCCGGGGTGGTCCTCACCTACTCCTTCCACAAGAATTATCGGCGAATCCTTCTGATGGGCGAAGACGGGGTGGAGAGGGAGGCTCTGCTGGCCCGGGGCTGGGTACCCGAAGAGAGTTTCTCGGAGGATGGGGCCAACGGAATCCACCAGTCCTATCACATCGATGTGCTGATGGAGGGGGAACCGGGAGGTCCGATCCTGAGGCTTCAGGCCCAGTGGGGAGAAACCAAGACCGCCCTGGGAGATCTCCTCAGCGACGACTATCTGGTTTCGGAAACCGCCGACGGCATTCGGGAATCCTTTGAAAACACCGATCTCTGGCTGGATGGCCAATGACCCATTCGGGACCTTTGCTGGTGACCGGGGCCACCGGTTTTCTGGGAGGAAGGCTGTGCCAGAGGCTGAGGCAGGAGGGACGGGCGGTGCGGGCCCTGGTGCGCCGAGAAGAGGGGCTGGAAGGGTTGCGAGCCCTGGGGGTGGAGGTGGTTTCCGGTTCTTTGGAGCCTCCCCGAGGCCTGGAAGCGGCGGTTTCGGGAATCTCCGCCTGCGTCCACTGCGCCGGGGGTGGAAAAGCCCTCAACCAGGAATCCTTCTACCGGAACAATCGGGACACCACCTGCCACCTCCTGGAAGCCCTGACCGCGCGGCAGGGGCCGCTGACCCGCCTGGTGATGATCTCCACCCTGGCGGCCCGAGGGCCCGGTCTGGCCCATCCTGAGGATCGCTCCCGCACAGCACCCCTCAGCCACTATGGAAGGGCCAAAGCCGCAGCCGAGGCGGCGGTTCTGGCCCACAGTCATCGCTTCCCGGTCACCCTTCTTCGCCCTCCTGCCCTCTATGGCCCCGGCGACACCCGGATGCTTCCCTTGTTCCGAGCCGCTCGTCGAGGCTGGGTGCCCCTTCCAGGGCCGGGCCTCACCACCTCCCTCCTTCATGGGGACGACTGCGTGGAAGCGGTAATGCAGATCCTCACCACACCCCACCCATCCGGGTCCATCTATACCGTCTGTGACGGAGTTTCCCGCACCCATGAGGATTTGGTGTCCCACATCGGGGAGGCGGTGGGCACCCGTCCCCGCACCTTCAGGGTCCCCCGGGGAGTGCTTCGCCTGGCGGCGCAATTCTCCCAATGGGGGGCGCGGCTGCGGAACCGAGAGGCCCTGTTGACCCTGGACAAGGTGGGGGACCTCTGCCAGCCCCACTGGGAGTGCGATTTCACCGATCTGCACCGGGACCTGGGGTGGACTCCCCGCATCGGCCTTGCCGAGGGGGTCAGAACCACCGCCTCCTGGTATCGCCTGGCGGGTTGGTTGTGATGGGGGAGCTGCCTCCCTGGAACCCTGCCGCTGCCGACCTGGTGATGGTGTGGATGGCGGCTGCGGTACTTTATCTCGTCTATGACAGAGTATTTACACCTCAGTGGCTGGAAGAATGGTGGAAGAGGAGGGGGGTGGATTCCCAGGAGGCCCAGGCCCGTGGCGCGGTAGGTTCTCACTTGTGGGGGGGCCTGGTGCTGGGAGGGGGAAGCGTCCTGGCGGCCCTGTTGAGGGGGAGAAGCCTTTCCGACGTGGGGTGGAGCCTCCAGAAGTGGGAAGGGGCGGTGCTGGGGGCAGTCGCCAGCATCGTCCTCCTCGCTCCAGTGCTGATTCGCGCCGCAGGCACTCCCGCAGTTCAGGCCCTCCATCCTCGAATCCGGTCCCTGAATCTCACCCCAAGGCGGGTTCTGTGGGGGGCTCTGGGGTGGTTTGGATATTTGTGGGGATACGAAACGTTTTTTCGGGGATGGTTGATCCTGTACCTGGTTCCTGGCATGGACCCCTGGGCGGCGGTGGCCTCCTCGACAGCCCTCTACGTCTACGCTCATCTGGGAAAACCGACCCCTGAGGCGGTGGGCACGGTGCTGATGGGGGGAGTGTTCGGAGCCTTCGCCTTGGCCACCGGCAGCGTCGTCGGCCCCTTCCTTCTTCATTTTCTCATCAGCCAGACCACCGAGATGGCAGCAGCGAGGTGCAGGCCAGGGGTGATGTGGTGGGGGAGAGAGGGGGATGATGAGTGAACGGAGTGCGGGATTGACTCCCGGCGCAGGACAGTCCCATGACCGACCCTCCCTACCCCAAAACCATCACTCCGCTGCGATAGAACGCCAGGTCCTGCACGTACTTGTCCACCGCTGAGTCGTCCACCAGGATGATGATCAGGGAGTTCACCGCCCCCGGCACGGCGGCGCTGAGGGGCCAGGAGGCGGGGGAGGCCTCTCCCAGGCTCTTTCTTCCCAGGATTTGCCCATTCACCATCACCTGAATGCCGTCATCTACGTAGCCGGCGGCGATGCTGTACAGGGTGGGGTCATCGGCGGGGTCGAGATAGAAATCACACAGGAAATAGGTGTAGGTGGCGTACTCAAAGGTGGCCAGGGTGGAGTCTCCGTCGTAGTTGAAGGGGCCAGAGGGCTCGGTGGGGGCTCCAGCGTGGGCCAGCACGTAGTCCCGCATCACCGCAAAATCGGCGGTGGGGTTGGCGGAATCGATGAGGCCGTGGGCTCCGGAAGGCTCGTACCAATACAGGTCGTAGTCCCCGTGGTGATCCACCACGTGGGCTCCGGAAGAGGTGGTTTCATAGGCCACTCCATCATCGTAGACATACCACCCGGTGGAGAATCCTTCGAAGCTGGGGCCCATTCCCAGGAACTCGGCGGTGGCCAGGGGCACCGTGGGATCATCCGAACCCACCTGCACCAGAGCGGAATCGGCGGTGGCGTCGATGGGGAAATAGGACACCAGCACCTCCCGATCCTCCCCCGGGGGCAGGACCCAAGGCAGGGCCCCGTTCTGGGCATCCAGGGGGTCGAGGATGAATTCCCCAGTCGCAGAGGACAGTTGCAAGGCGGAGACGGTGAGATCGGCTGAGCCGACGTTGGCCAGGGTCAGCAATTGGGACTCGGAGGCTCCGATTTCCACGATCTCGAAATCGTACCAGGCGGGGGTGAGGGAGATGCGAGGCACGATCCCCTCGCCAAGAAGCTCCACCGGCACATCAGGGGACTCCAGGTCGCTGCTGCGAACATGCACCCTGCCGGTCAGGCTTCCCTCGGCCTCGGGGTCGAAGTAGACCTGAAACAGGGTGAACTCCCCAGGGGAGAGGGCCAGGTCCAGGGGCCCCTCCACGTCGTAAGGGGTGGGGGATTCGGGTTGCACCGAGATGATGTCCAAGGTGGCGTTGCCCACGTTGGTCACCAGGACTTCCTGATAGCCGGAGATCCCGGTGGTGACCATGGCTCCGAAATCCAAGGTGGTGGGGTAGACCTCAATGCGAGGGGCCTCGATGGAGTCATCGCCGGGGTTGAGAATGGACAGCCCATTGTCGGAGCAGCCAGACGCGAGGAGGGGAAGGCCCAGGAGGGGAAAGAGGGAGGACAGAAAACGGCGCATGGACATTCTCCCCGGCCCGCTGCTGCATACGGAGAGGGGCCGACTCCACGGGGGGTCAGACGCTTGAAGCGGGAGCCTCTGACCGCCCGAGTGGCTTTGGATTATGCCAGATCCGCAGGAGGGGAAAGCGTTTTTACCGGGGCTTCCTCTCCTTGGCAGGGGATTGGGAAGGATTCATGCTGTTGCCTTCCAGGCCAGGGGGGTGAGCACCGGGATGGGAAGGAGAAGCCGCGAAGATGATCAACCGAACACGACGATTCCCGGAGTGGCTGCTGGTTGCCGGCTCTCTGACGTGTTGGGCGGCTTGCCAGGAGGCACCGGGGCCCATGGGGGACGATGACACCACTCCGGCTGATGACGACA
>CAYRTW010000001.1:0-56454 GCA_964426935.1 uncultured Rickettsiales bacterium | reverse complement strand
CGGCTGATGACGACAGCACCTCGGCTGATGACGACAGCACCTCGGCTGATGACGACAGCACCCCTCCTCCAGACGACGATTCCACGCCTCCCCCCGACGATGACAGCACCCCTCCCTCCACCGGAGACGAAGATGGAGACGGCCTCTCTCCGGCCCAGGGCGACTGCGATGACACCCACGCAACCCATTTCCCCTATGCGTGGGAGGACACCACCGACGGGATCGACAACGACTGCGACGGCGGGATCGACTCGGCCGATCTCCAGGTGCCCGTGTATCTCTCCCTTGGCGATGAGGGCACGGCGAGGCTGGATTTTGCCACCATGGTGGTCCCCTTCTGCGGCGAGGACTGGGTGGAGGTGTTTGTCACCGCCAACGGGATTGTCAGCTTCGGGAGCCCTCTCGGATACAGCAATGAGAGCGTGGCCACCTTCACTCAAGAGAGCTCGCCGCCGGCGGTGACCGCCTGGTGGGACGACCTGGATCAGACCGGGGGAGGGATCGTCGCCTGGGTGGAGCACCCGGACGCGGTGGCAGTGCATTGGCGAGGGATTGGGGAGTTTGACTCGGGGGGGTCCTCCTCCTTTGAGGTGGTGCTGCGCGCCGATGGGAGGACAAGCCTGCACCACCAGGGCATGACCTCCTTGGACGGGCTGTTGGGATGGAGTTGCGGCACCGGGCTCTCTCCCCCCGAGGTGGACTTCACCGCCCTGGCGGAGGGCGGAGAGGGGGAGGAATCTGGGCTGACCAACGGCTCGCCCGACGGGATGTACGAGCTGTTCACGGGGTCGGTAGGGGACTTCAACGACGTGGGTGGGCGCGGGTTTCTGCTGCTGGGAGCCGGGGGTTGAGGTGGTGTCTGGGGGAGTGAGGGGATCTCTGGTGAGCACGAGTGGAGAGGTGGGTCAGGCCCGATTCACAGGAAGGGAAGGGGATGCCGCCAGGGGACGCCTCTCCAGCACGATCAAGGCCGCCACCGCCGCCATTCCCAGCCAGAAGGGTTTGCGGGAGAGCTGGGGCATGGTGGCTCCCGCCAAGGAGGCGTGAATCAGCAGGGCCAGGGCCAGAGCCCGAGTGGGAGGGGAGGAGATTCGCCAGGCTCCCCAGCCCAGGGTCAGCAAGGTGGTCATCAGGAGGAGGAGACCCAGGGGCCCCCGTTCCGCCAGGGCTTCCAGGTAGATGGAGTGGGGATCCCGGCCCGGTTGAGTGGAATCCTGGAGATGAAGGTCGGTAGCAATCTCGTCATAGACGATGGGAAAGTTCCCTGAACCAACGCCTTTTGGCCAGGATCTCTTCACCATTTCTACCCCGATCCGGTAGATCACCGTGCGCCCCGAGGTGGCCTCCTCCAGGCTGAGAGTGCTGGATTCCATTCGCTTTTCCAGCCTTTCGGTGGCCAGGGGAAGGAGGGACGCACCTCCCAGGGCCATTCCTGTCACCATCAACCCCAGGGCAAGGCGATCCCTCCTGGGCCCCCACAGAGCCAGTACTCCCAAGCCACCTCCCAGGGCCAGCAGGGCCCCTCGGGAAGCCAGGATCCCCAATCCCATCCCCAACAGGAATCCCAGCAGGGCCAGCAAGAAGAGGAGGCCGGGACCCGCCTTTCGGCTTCGATGAAGGATCAGACCCGAAGTGGCCAGGGCACTCCATCCCAGCAAGCGGGCCAGATCGGCAGGATCCCCTTCCCACAAGCCGTAGCGCCGGGGTTGGAGGGCCTCGGGCAGCCCGAGGCAGTGAAGGTAGTGGGCGATCACCAAGGTCGAGAGCACCGCGCCTGCTCCGGTCATCACCAGGGCCGTCGGCCTCAACCCACCGAGACCCTTCCAGATCACCCCCGCTGCCAGGAACAGGGCGAACAAGCGCCACTCCACCCCAACGGAATGCGCCCACACCTCCGTCTCCCTCGCCCACAGGCCGGAAAACAGGGAGGCCACCCCGAACCCTGCCCACCCCCAGGCGCCGGGAAGGGCCCCCGCCCGTCTCCATCCACCCCTCTCCGCCAAGGCGACGGCCACGACGACCCCTCCCAGGTATCGCAGCGGTCCCCCTCCTCCCCCCTCCCTCGTCAGCAGGGGCTCAAAGGCGATTCCTGCCACCAGCAGGGCCAGGAGGAGAGGTCCCAGGGAGGCCAGCTCGTCCCGAATTCGAATCATTTCCCCTTCTCACGGGAGGGGGGAGGCTCTCCCAGGGGGCGGTCGGATTCTCTTTTCAACACGTTCCAGACGGTGTGGAACGTCTCCTCAGTCACCCACAGCCGCTCCCCAGGGAGGCTGGCATATTGCCCCAGGACTCCCAGAAATCGGGAGGCTTCCGGGCCGGCACCGTCCCAGGCTCGAGTCAGGGCTCCGGGGAGGGCTTCTACCGTCAGGGCCTCCTCCGCCACCCCCGGTCGGCCGTATACCGCCCTCCCCAGGGTCACCACCCCCACTCCTTGCTGCAGGGCCTCCACCCCCACCGTGGAATTCACCACCACCACGACCTTGGCCGTCCCCAGCCAGGAAGACAGGTTTCCCTCTGCCAGGCAGGCTCCCACTCGGGCCGTTTCTTGAACAATGGTAGAGGAATCCGGGTCCAGGGGATGAGGGCGTACCGCCAGCAACGCCTGGGGGAAGGCCTGGGCCAAGGCCAACGAGGTGGGGGCGATGGCGTCTACGGGCCGACGAATCCAGGGGCTGTGGAGGAGCATCTGGGTGTCGGCGGGCACCTGAAGGGCGAGGAGGACCAGGGGATGAGAGGGGTCGGCAGGAGGGGGATCCCCGGGGGGATCGGTTCGGCCAGACGAGCGTCGCTGACGGGCTTGTGAGCGAAGGGCGTCCTGGAAGCGCCGAAGAGTAAGGGGCCCCTCCTCCTTCATTTTCAACAGCCGATCCATGGCTGGCAGACGGGCACCCAATGGGGAAAGCCGAGAAACTTCTCCATCGGTCCTGGAAAAATCCCCAAGGGGAGGGGGAGGACCGGGGGGCAGGGGAGCTTCTCGCCACCAGGAAAAGGCGTTGACCCCCTGATATCCCCACTGCAAGGAGCCGGGAAACCATCCGTTTTCCAGGTGGAGGACCGGGATTCCCATCTGCTTCGCCACCCCCGCCGCCACCGCAGAAACGCCGCTTTGCCCGTTCCACACCACCACTCGATCCGGGCGCCAGCGAGAGAACAACGCCGCCGCCTTGCCTCCTTCCCGAAGAAGAAAGGCCCATTCCCCTTCCACAGCGGTGGGGGTCCACCGACCGTCCACCTCGGGAAGGGCCTCCAGGTATCTGCGGGGATTCTCCAGCCATTCCGTATGGGTGGGAGTGATTTTCCTGCCCGGACTCTCCCATCGTTCCTTGGTTTGCGAGAGAGCCGCCCGGGCCCGCAGGCTCCCGGGAAGGGCCAGGCCGGTCTCCCCACCACGGCGGCGCAGGGCGGCGGCCAGGGCCACAAACAGGGGGAGGGATCCGGTGAGGGACCCGACGAAGAGGACTCTTTCAGACACCGGGGGAGTATGCCGGAAGCGACCCTTCCCCGGAGGGCCTCCCTGTGGTACTTCACCCGCCGCCTTCGGGCCCCCTCTCATCCCCTCTCCCAGGAGTTCCCCGTGCAGATCCAGGATGTCCGAGCCATCGTCACCGGAGCCGCCAGCGGCATGGGCCGCGTTTTTGCCATGGAGATCGCTCGCGGAGGCGGTCAGGTGGTCGCCGCCGACCTCCAGGCCCAAGCCTTGGCCCAGCTCTGTCAAGAGGCCGAGGGCCTGCCCGGCCGCATCTTTTCCCAGGTAGCCAACGTGGCCAGGGAGGAGGACGTGGCCACCCTGATGAGCAACGCTCACCAGCAGATGGGGGGGCTGAACGTCCTGGTGAACAACGCCGGCATCTTCCGGGATGGCCTCCTGGTCCGCCCCGACAAGGAAACCGGCGCCGTCAAAAAGATGAGCCTGGAGCAGTGGAATCAGGTCATTGCCGTGGATCTCACCGGTCCCTTCCTCTGCACCCGGGACTTCGCCGCCAAGATGATCGAGACCCGCTGTCCCAAATCGGTGGTGGTGAACATCTCCTCGGTGGCCCGCCACGGGAACCCCGGCCAGAGCAACTACTCCGCCGCCAAGGCCGGTCTGGTCGCCGACACCGCCCTGTGGGGAAAGGAGCTGGCCCGCTTTGGAGTCCGGGTAGGAGCGGTGGCCCCCGGTTTCGTGGACACCCCCATTCTCCAGGGAATGCGCCCCGAGATGCTCCAGAAGATGCTCGCGGGTGTTCCCCTCAACCGGGCCGGCTCCCCCGAAGAAGTCTGGACAGGGGTGAAGTTCATCATCGAGTGTGAATATTTCACCGGCCGCTGTCTGGACATCGACGGCGGACTGACCCTGTAGGTCCGGGGATCCACACCTCGCCCCCCAGCGGGGATCCTTTCTTCTCCTCCTCCTCTCCTTCCATCCTGGCTTTACCTCCATCCCTCCCTCGGGGACAATGCATCCCCCCGCCTCACCCATCGGTGGGGACCACCCCGGAAGGGTTCCCATGCCCCGATTTCTACCCATCGCTGCCCTCCTGTTCGTCCTCCCTGGTTCGGCCCAGGCAGCGGAATCCCTGGTGGATCACTCCGCCGCCTGGTTCGATGGCGAAGACGATCAGGATCTCGCCGGTCTTCAGGTCTCGGCAGCGGGGGATCTCAACGGCGACGGGCTGAACGAGTTTCTCATTGCTTCTCCGGGTTACCAGTCGGGCACTGGCAAGGTCTACGTCTTTCCTGGCCTTCCCTACGGCTGGTCCTCCCCCCTCAACCCCGGCCTGGCCCTGGCCCGCATCACTGGTCAGCACGAGGCGGACAACTTCGGTCAGGTGATGGCCCCGACCGGGGACGTGAACGGGGACGGTTTTGACGACATCCTCCTCTCCGCCTTCACCTGGTACCCCTCGGAGGGGAACACCGCTGGGGGAATCGCCCTGGTCCTGGGTCGCTCCTATGGGGAGACCTGGCCCTCCCTCCTTACCGCCGCCGACGCCTTCTTCACTGGCCCAGACAACTCCCAGTCCGGCAGGGCGGTCACCGGACTGGGGGACGTGGACGGAGACGGTTTCGACGATTTCGCCATCGGCTCTCCCTATGCCGATCACGAGGGCACCAACGAGGGAGCGGTGTTCGTTTATTACGGCGGGGAAGCGATGGACGGCGGTACCCTCGCAGCAGCCCCCACCATCCTCTACGGCGAGGCCGACAACGACACCTTCGGGACGGCGGTGCAGGGTGTGGGGGATGTGGACGGGGACGGCTTTCCCGATCTGGTGGTGGGGGCCCCCGATTCCGATGTAAATGGCTCCAAATCCGGCACCCTCTATCTGTTCTCCGGAGGGGCCCGCTGGCCTGCAGAGGTCACCGTGGCGGACGCGGTGGCGGTCATCCGGGGGGATGAAGAGAACCGCCAGTGCGCCGCCAATCTGGCCCGTCCTACCGACTTCAACGGGGACGGCTGGATGGATCTGGTGATCGGGGATCGCCACCCCGACCTGTTTGGTGGAGTGGGAGTGGCGGTGTTCATCTTCCAGGGAGGTCCGGGCGGGGCTCTGGCCCAGGGAGGGGAGTTCACCTTGAATCAAGCCGATGCGGTGGCGGTGGAAGAAGGGGGCACCGATGCCGGCCGGGGAACTCCGGTGGACCTCATGGGGGACCAGAACGGGGACGGCAAAGACGACCTCATCATTGGGTTTGAGTTCTACGGGGAATTGAGTGGGGCGGGAGTGCTGGCCCTGGGGCGGGACTTTGAGGCTGGCAATCAGGTGATGGCCGATGTGGAGGTCTATGCCGGCGAGGTGTGCGGAGGTGCCAATCCCAACTGTGGGGACTTCGCGGGCAGAGCGGCGGCGGGCATCGGGGATGTGGACGGAGATGGTCAGGGGGATGCCCTCCTGGGGGCTCCTGATCGGGACGAGGAGAACACCAACGGGGGAAGAGCCTACGTGTTGACCCTGGGGCCCGCCGCCACCGACGACGACGGGGATGGTCAGACCGAGCAGCAGGGGGATTGCGACGACTCAAACCCTGCCATTCTCATGGACAGCGAAGCCGAGGACGGCTGTGACGGGGTCGACAGCAACTGCAACGGAGTCATCGACGAGGACTGCGTTCCCGAGACCGACGACGACACCTCCGCCGCCGCCGATGACGATTCCGCTGCCGACGACGATGGCGATCCTGACGACTGCGGCTGCTCTGCCTCTCCTTCCTCCCGTCCTTTGACCCCCTGGCTCCTGGCCCTTCTCCTGGCCGGGGCAACTCGCCGCCGCTCCTCGCCTCCTTCTTCCGTCGAGTGAGGCCCTGATGCCCGGCGAGGCCCATCCTTCCTCCATCCTGGTGGTGGACGATGACTCGGCCTTTGCCCACTCCCTGGCCTCGGTTCTGGGGTCTCGAGTCCCTGGAGCCCGAGTGGCCGTCGTTGGGGATGGGGCCGCAGCGCTTCAGTGGCTGAATGAAAATCCCTGTGATCTCGTGTTGTTGGACTACCGTCTTCCCGATGTGGATGGGCTGGATGTTCTGGAGGCCCTGAGGCGGGGGGGCCCCCATCCGGCGGTGGTGATGGTGACGGGAGAGGGGGATGAGACGGTGGTCGCCGACCTCTTTCGCCTGGGGGCCGACGATTACCTGGCCAAGGGAGGGGCCTCCCCCGCCCGCATTGCCCGCACCGTCCTGGCCACCCTGGAGAGGCGGCGCCTGGCCCTTCGCATCAGGGAGCAGTCCGCTGATCTGGACCGCTTCGCCCGGGAACTGGACGAAAAGAATCGGGCCCTCCTGGCGGCCAACGACCGGCTGCGGCGCCAGAAGGAGCGTCTCCACAATCTTTCTTTGGATCTGGAACTGCAGGTGGAGGAGCGCACTGCTGAACTGACCCGCACCACCACCTTCCTGAATCGGGTCTTGGACGCGGCCACCGACCACTTCATCATCGCCGTCGGGGAGGGCGGGAGCGTTTTGAGGTTCAACCGGGGGGCGGAAGAACTCTTCGGTCAGATCGAAGGAGAAGTGCTGGGGGTTTTGTCCTTGACGGATCTTTTTCCCGGAGAAGAAGGGGCGGAAGACGCTCTTGTCCACGCCGGGCGGGCGGGACCTTTTCGGCAGGAGTGGACGGGAAGGCGGCGGAGTGGGGAGGAGTTTCCCTGCCGGGTGGACGTGGCCCCTTTGTGGGAGGGGGAGGGTCCTCGCCTGTCAGGAGTGGTGGTCCTGGGGACAGAGATCACCGCCGAAAGAGCCGCCCAGGCTCGCATCCATCAACACCTGCGCTCCCTGGAGTTTGCCAATCGGGAATTGAGTCGCCAGTACGAGGAGGTCCGCTCCGCCACCCGGGTCAAGAGCGAGTTCGTGGCCTCGGTCTCCCACGAGCTGCGGACTCCCCTGAACGCCATCATCGGCTATGCCGATCTGATGAGGGCTGGTGTGTACGGCAGCATTCCCGAGAGGCAGATCAAGCCCCTGTTGGGGATCCACGCCCGCTCCCACGATCTCCTGCGCCTCATCGAAGATGTTCTGGAAATGGCCCGAATCGACGCCGGCCACCTCGCCACCCACAAGGAGAGATTCTCCGTGTCTGAGCTGGTCCAGGAATCCCTGGAACTGGCCCGGCTCCTGCTTCAAGGACGGGAGCTGACCCTGTCCTCCCAGGTGGCGCCCGATGTGGGAGACGTGACCACCGACCGCCGCAAGCTGCGCCAGATCCTGTTCAACCTGGTGGGAAATGCGGTGAAGTTCACCCCCGAGGGGAGCATCGCCATCACAGCCCAATGGAGAGACGAGGGGAGGCTGCGGCTTTCGGTGGAGGACACCGGGCCGGGGGTGGACCCCTCTCAGCAGGAGGCCATCTTCCAGCCCTTCCAGCAAGGGGAGCTGGCGGGTCCCCTCCCCGGAGTCGCTCCGGTTCGCCCTCCCGGCACAGGCCTGGGGTTGCACATCGCCCGCTCCCTGGCCCGCTTCCTGGGGGGAGAGCTCACGGTGGAGAGTGAATTGGGGAGGGGAAGCCGGTTTGCGGTGGAGGTGTGGGTGGAGTGACTGGCATTCGGTAGGGAATCTCCCGCCTTGCCCCTGCCTTTTGCTTGTGTCACAACCCCCCCATGCCCTTCACTCCAGGTTCTGCTCCACGCCTTCCCCAATCCCTCCTCCCCTGGGTCCTCACCGTCTTCACCACCCCCTGTCTCCTGGCGCCGGGGGGATGTTCTGTTCCTGGGGCAGATGATGACGCCACCAACGACGACGACACCCCTGCAGGCGATGACGATTCCGGCGACGACGACGACACCACCCCCGCCGACCTCACCGCCTTCCTCACCGAAAGGGGCTCATATTCAGTAGGGTTTCGGGAATCGGAGGTGATCTACCCCGACGAAGTGGATGGAGGAGACCGCCGTCTGCGCCTGTGCCTGTGGTACCCCAGCGACGCCATCTCGGGAGAGGACCTGAGCTACTGGGATCTTTTCCCTGCCGAAGGAGTGTGGAGGGACGCCCACCCCGCAGTGGGCCCGTTCCCGGTGGCCCTCTTCTCCCACGGGGACCGGGGGTTCGCCGAAAACAGCGGCTTCCTCATGGCCCATCTCGCTTCCCACGGCTTCCTGGTGGTTGCCCCCGACCACACCACCAACACCCTCTTCGACTATCAGGACCGGACCACCTCCATATATGCCCAGCGACCCCGGGACATCACCGCAGTGCTGGATCACCTGGAATCCCTTCCCCAAGGCGATCCCCTGGAGGGAATGCCCGGGGAGCCGGCGGCCCTCATCGGTCACAGCTTCGGTGGCTACACCACCCACGCCGTCGCCGGAGCCGCCTATGCCATGGGCGATCTGGTCCCTGCCTGTGAGGAAGGCACCGGGCCCTCGGGGTTCTGTTCCACCCTGGATGACACCCTGGAGGCCGTCTTTGACGCGGGATTTCGGGATAAACGGATCGCCTCAGCGGTGTCCATGGCCCCCGGCGATCTGGACTTGTTCGCCGTCTCCGGCCTCACCGAAATCCCCATCCCCCTCCTTCTCCTGGGGGGCACCCTGGATGGCAACGCCGCCGCCTGGCCCGACTTCTGGGCCGGGCTTGAGCGTTCGGGAAACCTGTTCGTGGAAGTGACCGGCGGGGGACACAACACCTTCACCGACTTCTCCGGGAGCATTGATGAGGGGGAAGGGCTGATCGAGCCCCAGCAGGGATTTCGCATCACCGACGCCTTCGTCCTGGCCTTTTTGCTGAATCACCGGGGAGATCCGGTGGGGGAACCTCTCCTCAGCGGCTCCCTGACCCCCTTTCCAGAAGTGACTCTTCACCTTCCCCCGGATTGAAACATGTTTCAGTTGCACTTCCGTCCTCCCCCGAGGTAAAACGCCCCACCTGGGGCTTCCCACCATGCCCATCTGCCGCCTTCGAATCGTCTCCCTGGTCCTGCTTCTTCCCCTCCTGGGAGTGCTGTCGAGTTGCGCCTCCGAGATGGAGGAAGAGGCCCCTTCGGTTTCCCCTCCCTCCCCAACCCTGCGCCGCCTCACCGCCCTTCAATACACCAACGCCATGCATGCTCTCCTTGGGGAAGAGGTGCTGGTGCCCGACTCCCTGGAGCCTGACGAGGAGGCAGGAGGGCTCCTGTCGGTGGGGGCCTCCCTGACCACTATTTCGCCATGGGGGGTGGAGCAGTACGAGTCTGCCGCCTATCAGGTGGCCGCCCAGGTGATGGACTCGGAAGCTCTGAGGAAGCGCATCCTTCCCTGCACCCCCGTTGGAGTGGATGATGCCGACTGCGCTGGTAACTTTGTAGAATCCTTTGGAAAAAAGGCGTGGCGCCGACCTCTGGAATCGGACGAAGTGGACAGGATCGCCTCTCTCGCGGTGCAAGCGGGAACCACCCTGGCCGATCCCTACGCTGGTCTGGAGTACGCCCTGGCCGCCCTGCTCCAGTCCCCCCACTTCCTGTTTCGGGTGGAGTTGGGGGAGGAGGATCCCGAATCTCCCGGCGCGTATCGCTTCACCGACTGGGAGATGGCCTCTCGCCTGAGCTTCTTTCTGTGGAACAACGTTCCCGATGATGCTCTTCTGGAGGCGGCGGCTTCGGGGGAACTGACCACCGAGGCCGGGCTTGCCAGCGAGGTGGACCGCATGGTGGAGGATCCTCGCTCTGAGGAGGGCCTTCGCAACTTCTTCTCGGAAATGCTGGCCCTCTACGACCTGGACTCTCTCAACAAGGACACCCAGATCTATCTCCACATGAGCGCCGAGGTAGGACCCGCTGCCCGGGAGGAGACCCTGCTCGGGTTGATGGACCTGGTGTTCGCCGAGGACGCCGACTATCGGGAGTTCTTCATTACCCAAAAGACCTTCATTGATCGCAAGCTGGCGGCCATCTACGGGGTGCAGGCCCCCTCCCAGGAAGGATTTGGGGAGGTGATTCTGCCGGAGGCGGGGGGACGGCGGGGCTTCCTGGGGCAGGTCAGCTTTCTGGGGCCCAACGCCCACCCCTCTTCCTCCTCGGTGACCCTGCGGGGCAAGTTCGTGCGGGAGAGGCTCTTGTGCGACGACATCGAACCTCCTCCCGCCGGTCTCAACACCTCCATCCCCGAGGCCAGCGAAGAGGCCCCCACCATGCGGGAGAGGGTGGCCCAGCACCTCGCCGACCCCTACTGCGCTGGCTGCCATATGGACATGGATCCCATCGGCCTGGGGCTGGAGAACTTCGATGGCCTGGGGGGGTGGCGATCCACCGAAAACAACGTCCTCATCGACGCCTCTTCTGACCTGGACGGGGTGACCTTCGGCGATGCCTGGGGGTTGGCCCAGGTGCTCCACGACCATGAGGATCTGGCCCCCTGCCTGGTGCAGACCTTGTTCGAATACGGTTCTGGCCACGTCGAGGCTCCCGGCGAGATTCCCATTCTCGACTGGCACGAAGGGCGTTTTGCGGAGGAGGGATTCAAGGTCAAGGCCCTCCTCCGGGACCTCGCCATGAGCCCGGCCTTCCGCGCCGCTGCGGAGATCCAATGAGAAGCCCCTTGTCGCGTCGCACCGTCCTCCGGGGCCTCCTGGGGGGAACGGCGGTCACCCTCTCCCTGCCCTTCCTGGAGGCCATGCTCCCCCTGGGAAGGGGAGGAGTTCGGGCTTCCACCACCGGATTTCCCCTTCGCTTTGGTCTTTTCTTCTGGGGAAACGGCAACATCCCCGACCTGTGGACCCCCACAGGCGAGGGAAAGACCTGGGAACTGTCCCCCCAACTGGCTCCCTTTGCCAACGTCAAGGACGTGATCTCGGTGGTCACCGGCATGTCCATCAAGATCCCCAACATCTTCCCCCATGGCTCCGGTTCGGCAGGAATCCTGGCGGCGGCTCCCCAACAAGAACTGGACGGATCGGAGACCTGCTCCACCGCCACCATCGATCAGGTCATCGCCGCCCAGATCGGAGGAGAAACCCTCTATCGCTCGTTGCAGACGGCCGGAACGGATATTGTCGGACTTTCGTACAATGGTCCCAACAATCGAAATCCAGCCGAATACAACCCCTACGCCTTCTATGAGAGGCTGTTCGGGTCCACCTTCCGGGAGCCGGGGGAAGAGGGGATCGTCGATCCCACCATCGGCCTGCGTCGCTCGGTGCTCGACGCGGTGATGGGGGATGTGGATCGCCTGAAGAAGAGGGTAGGAGCGGCCGATTCCATCCGCCTGGAACAGCATCTCGACGGGATTCGGGAGTTGGAGACCCGCCTCGCCCGCCTGGAGGAGGATCCCCCCAACCTGGAGTCCTGCTCCCGCCCTCCCGAGCCCCTGGCCGAGTATCCCGATCAGGACGGTCGCCCCCAGGTTTCTGCCCGCAGCCGGGCCCTGTGCGACATGTTGGCCATGGCCCTGGCCTGCGATCAGACCCGGGTGTTTTCCCATTATCTGACCGAGCCGGTGAACAACACCCTGTTTCCTGACGCTTCCGACGGCCACCACAACCTGACCCACGACGAGCCCGACGACCAGCCCCAGGTTCACGCCATCACCGTTCAGTGCGTCACCGAGATGGCCTACCTGGTGGAGGCGCTGAGGGCGGTTCCCGAGGGAGACGGCACCCTCTTGGACAGTTGCGCGGTGCTGGGCTGCTCTGAGGTCTCCTTGGGGAGGCTCCATTCCCTGGACGAAATGCCGGTGGTCATCGCCGGTTCGGCGGCGGGGGCCCTCCGCACCGGCGTTCATTACCGTTCCTATTCCCAGGAGAACGTTTCCACCGTGCTTCTGTCCCTCATCCGAGCCATGGGGATCAACCAGAGCGAATATGGGGTGGACGAGGGCCGGGTGACCGACGGCCTTTCCGCCATCGAGGTGTGACATGCCCCGTTCTTCTTGCTGCTTCCTGTCCCTCACCCTGGGCCTTCTTCTCCTGACCGGGGCTTCGTGCCAGCCCAGCTCAGGCGAAGAGGGTGGAGGAGACGACGACACCACTCCCCTGGTCAGCGATGACGACGCCTCCATCCCCGCCACCGCCTGCGCCAACAACGATCAGCCCTGGGTGGGGGTGTTGCAAACTCTCACCTTCGCACGAGCAAGCGATGAAGGAATATCCAGCGGGTTCGACCTGGATGAAACGGTGACCGAAGAGGGGGGAGACTCGGGGTGCGGCATCGGTGACTACACCGACCCCGAGGGGACTCCTGGCATTGACAATGCCTTTGCCCGTCTCCTCCCCGCCCTGGAGATGACCGAGGCCAAGGCGGTGGAGGGGCTGATCCAGAGCGCCATCAACTCCGGTGAGTTGATGATCCTCCTCCGCATGAACGGGGTGGACGATCTGGCGACCGACGACTGCGTGGACCTGGAACTGCTGCGGGGAGCCGGCACCCCCATGCTGGGCACCGATGGGTTTCTGGAGAGTCACCAGACGGTGGGTCAGGACACCGAGATCGCCACCATCCTGCAAGAGGGGCTGACCCTGTCGGAGGGGAGGGTGGAGGCCAGGGGGGTGACCCTGGTGGTGCCCATCACCATCTTCGACGTCCACCTGGAGTTCACCATGTTGGACGGGGGGCTGAGGGTCGACTGGAACGAAGACGGGACCTTCACCGGAGTCATGGGTGGGGCGGTGGACGTGGCCGATCTGATCGCGGTGGCGGTGACTGAAAACGTGGACGCCGATCTGGCGGGGATCTTGGGAGGGCTGCTGGAGCTGGCCTCAGATTTGGAAGAGACCGAAGAGGGCTGCTCCCGGATCTCCATTACGTTTGAGTTTCAGGGAGTTCCCGCCTTCCTTTTTGACGAAGAGGCGGAGTAGCCGGGCCCCCCGGCGTCGCCTCACCCTTGCCGGCCCGCCCGGCTCCGGCCCTGGTGCCTCCCCGCAGGGGCAGGCGGATTGTTGAGCCCTCTCAGCCACAGAGTACGTCTGACAAGCATACCTGGGAGGTAAACCCTCCTCCCACCGCGACGCCGGTGTCCATGGTCACCAGATAGCTTCCAGTGATGATCGTGCCATCATTAGAATTTACTTGAATCACCCCGTCGGTCCCCCAGAATTCTCCCTCTGCCGTGGTCCACCACGCCTGCCCGGTGGACGAATCGAAGGCGAAGGAACCCGGCTCCCGAGGGTCGCTGGCGTATCCAAACAGGAGGATCCGCAGAGAGGCTTTGTCGGAGAGGGTGGACCAGCAGGTCTCGTCGGCCATTCCGAAGGTGAACATCACCGCCTGCCCGTCGTCAGGGGCACAGCTATTGTCGACGGTGGAGGGCCCGCCGGGCCCCTCTGCCGCCGTGTCGTCATCGCCGGCGGAGTCGTCATCACCGGCGGAGTCGTCGTCGCCGGCGGAGTCATCGTCTTCTTCAATGATGACGTGGCATCCAGGGCCGGTGAGGGGAAGGGTGGCGAGGAGGGCGAGGAGAGGAGAGGGGCGCATGGAGGGCTCCGGCGAGGGTGGAAAGAGGGTATCTCTCCACCGGGAAGCATCTTACGTGCCAGGAGAGAGGGCAGGGGAGGAGGAGGGAGCCTCACTCCCCATAGACCGGGTCCTCGCCGGGGGGACAGGTCTCCCGGGGGATGGGGAGGGGCGAGCCCCCGAGGAGGACCGAGTCTTCTCGTTTTCCGCTATGCTGCTGGCCTGGAGGTTCCCTCATGTCTCCCCCGAGCCGCCTCACCTGGGCACCGCTGGCCGTGATCCTGGCCTTCGCCGCCTGCGCCGTCGATTTCGACGACGGCGACGGCCTCCCTCCCGGAGACGACGACATCGCCGACGACGACACTGGGGATGACGACACGACCGCCTCCAGCGATGATGACATCTCCACGTCCCCTCCCGGTGACCACTTCTGCGGCGATCCCCTCCTCGGGGGAGCCGCCCAGGCCGCCTGGGCTTCCCTGTTTGCGGTGGGAGCCACCCCGGATGACACCCTCGGGCCAGGAGTGGTCTACCCCCAGCAGGACACCCGCTATCCCGGAAACTGGCCGGCGCCCGGGTGGAGCTGGTTGGCGGGTGGCGGCGGGGCCAACCTGTTCTGGCTGGAGGTGGAGGTCCCCAACGAGTCCTGCACCCTGAGGGTGTTGACCACCGACGCTGGCTGGACTCCCGATGACACCACCTGGGCTCGGCTGCGCGCGGTGATCCCCGGGGAATTGTCCAGCCTGTCGGTGACTGGAGCCCAGATAGACCTGGGAACCGGGGCCCTCCTCTCCGGACCTTGGAAGGCCACCGTTCCCCGCACCTTCACTCCCCTGCCCTTCACCGCCCCGGGGCGCATCGTCTACTGGACCACCTTGGACGGCTCCCTCCAGCAGGTGCAGCTCGGCACCACCTACCCCACCCTCCTGTACGGACCGGCGAACAATGGTGGCTATTGCGTCGGCTGCCACGCCGGCACCCCCGACGGGCACTACCTGGGAGCCACGGTGGTGCTGGCCTCGGGGACAGGGTACGGCATCGACGTGCTGCGAACCGCCGATCTGACCGACTACCCCTCCACCAGTCCAACCAGCCAGGGGGTCCTGGACACCGCCGACTCGGGCTACACCGCCTTCAGCACCGCCTACTGGAACGATGCCGACCCCAGGGTGATCCACTACCAGAACGGTCACCTGATCTCGGTTGGTCTGGTGAGCGGGGTGGTGACCACCTTGACCGCCTCAGGGGACGGGGGTACTGCTACCGAGCCCACCTGGTCCCCCGATGGCCAGGAGGTGGTGTACGTTTCCTCCCTATCCCCGGGTACTGGTCTCGCCTACGATACCAGCGGCCTCGATCTGTGGCGCATGCCCTATGGGGACGGCTTCGGTGGCGGCGCTTCCAAAGTGGTGGGGGCTGACGATCCCTCCTGGAACGAGTACTTCCCCCAATTCTCCCCCGACGGGCGCTGGCTGGTGTTCAACCGCACCGACGGTTACACCATCAACAGTGTCAACGCCGAAGTGTGGCTGATCCCCGCCTCAGGAGGCACTCCTCTCCGCCTGGCGGCCAACGACGCTGCCCCGGAACTGAACCAGGTAAGCCCGGGCATCACCAACTCCATGCCTCGGTGGGCCCCTGCCTGGCAGGAGACGGGGGGCGACCGCTGGTACCTGCTGACCTTCTCATCCACGCGACATCATGGCTACCCCCAGGCGTGGGTGGCGCCTCTCAAGGTAGACAGCGCCGGCACGGTCACCTCCTACCCGGCCCTGTATCTCATCGGACAGGACCTGGCCAGCAACAACCATATTCCGGTGTGGTTTGGGAGTGATTTGTAGGGGCCTGGTTGGCGGTGGTCTGGTCGGTATCATAAATAACCCGGTCCCACCCCCATTCTCCAGTCTCGTCGCTGTACTCCCAGTGCCCTCTGTATCTCCTGCGGCTCCAAACCGCTTCGGCGAGAAAAAAAGGGGGGAGGAACCGGGTTCTTTTCGGGCAGTTCAACGCCTTGGCGATAAAATGCAGGCATGCGTTCAGGTAGTCCCCAACTCCAGAAACAGCCGACCGACTCCAAGGGCCTTTTTGAAACGGAGGAGCGGAGGAACGGAGGGAACGGAGAGATGATCACACCCTCCTTGATTTTCTGGAATCAGACTCTGTGATCTCTGGGACTCTGTGGTTCGTTTCTGAGTATCACACGAAATGCTGCTGCACGGTCGGATCGCCGCGTCGCGGGTCCTAGAGAGCCCTCTTCGGCCCTTCATGGTACCCCATCGTCCAGATGCATTGGTTTTCCAAGGGATCACGGGGAGGGGTAAACACCGAAGACCAGGACAGGTCACCCACCCACATCTTGTTTAGATATGCGTCTCCATCTTCAGTATGTCGTAGCCAGGTGATTCCCAACCTCTGGGCGTCGTTGAGGAGTTGGAGAGGGGTGCCCTGCGACATCACATTGTTGTGAAATGGATCACCACTTGCGTTGATCGTTCGCCTTTGGCCAGGCTGACGAACAAACTGGAAACGCCAGAAGTTCACCCCCGTTCGACCCGAGGAAGCGTTGCCAGAGAGGGCTCCGCATGGGGCGGAAACAACAGGAGTCAGGGGCTCAGACGGATTGGTCAGAACCTCGGGAGCCAAGGGGGCTTCAGAGGATCGAGGGGGATGGCGAGAATCGACGAAGGAGGGTTTCTCGGGAGGGCAAGACGCGCAGCAGGTTGGGTCCGAAATCATGGGCATCGCCCTCGAACTTTGGTACAAATCCCTTTTGTCCAAAACAATGAGCGAGGTGGAAGGTATCTCGGATTTATCTTTGGGGTCATCATCTCGATGACTTTGCATGGCCTTCATCCCGGCGACCATCCCCAGAACAGGAGGGATGTACCGCTCGATCCAGGAGACCACCACCTCTCCAAGTCCAGTCGCCAAAGCAGTCCGAAGTTGGGGGATGTCCTGGAAGAAGCTGGCCGCTTTTGTAAAGCTATAGGCTTGTACATTGGGTGAGTGAGGAATGGGATTCCCGGTGATGACCGCTTGCAACTTATCCAAACCATATGGTGGATCGGAATCCAACCCTACCAGGGGAGTTCCATGGGCCCCCACTGGACCATTCCAAGGGTATGGGGAACGAAGAGACTCATTTGAAGCAACCCATGACAGGTCTCCGCCGGGAGTCCACCCCAGGGTGGGTCTGGTGGCAGCTAACCAGGAGAAGGGGGTGAGAGGGGGGGGGGGAGGACGGACCCGGGTGCCGTTGTGTTCCGTCACGGTCTGGGTTGTCCGAGACCCGTGAGGAGCCGATGGAATCAGGAGATCTCATCTTGATGCAGGTCATGACACGCTCCTCACACCCTTTTTTAAGAACTGATCATTCATTTATGCGATCAACTTCGAGGCCGACCATAGAAAATCCAGATGAACGTCGATTGGTACTTGTCCGACGTCGCCTCATAGCCTTGGATGGCAAAATCTCCGAACCCGTCTTCGTTGAGATCTCCTACATTCCCCATGTGGTGACCAATCGCTTGATTGGGTCCTACCCCGCGAATTTGTGCATCAGCGTCCGCAAGGCTGGTTTCGCTGGCGAAGTCCATGCCAACCACCCTTGAACCAGGATTCTCTGTTGAACCATAGTTGGACGGCATTTCGCGTGCGACTCTCAATGTAGACGGTACCCACAAAGGTGGCCCCGATGCCACCGCTGACGGCGAGTTCCACCTCCAGGTAGGAGCCCATCATGCCGTTGGTGTCAATGTCGATGATGTCAGTGAGGAGCCCGGTGTCAGTGGAGGTGCCGTTGTTGATGAGTCCGGTCACGTAGTCCTTGAAGTTCTTGGCGTGAGGATTGGGAGAGTGCCGGACATTGATGTTGATGACGCAGGTCCCAGAGCGGGAGGCCACCTCGGCCCAGACCCGGGCCTTGACCGCTCTCCTGCCTACCGGCCGGGGAATCCGGACTGGGAAGACCTGCCCGGTGGAGAGGGTGGTTCCGCAAGCCAGGTTCCATAGGGATGGGTGATGAGCAATTCACCGTCGTCGTGGTTCATGAATACTCCTCGAAGGGGATCGGCGAGGATCCCCGAATGGTATAGGGAAACCGGGTGGAAACAGGTCGAGGAGGGGAAGACGAGGGGGCTCACGGGCCTGGCTATCGCCGGCAGATCGTCGGGCCCGGGGACTTCCCCTAGGAGACGAGGAGGTCCACGGGCACGATGGAGCGTGGCGTGGCGTAGCGTGGCGTGGCGTGGATGATCATGGCCAACCCTCGATCCCCGTCTGGCCCTGGCGATTCGGGCGAGTCAATGAAAATCTTCGAGCAGTCCCGGAAAAATTTTGAAGGGTTCATATCCTCAAGGTCTGGCGAGGCGGGAGGCCGATCCCCAGGGGTGCCGAGATGGGTTGGAGAGCGGAAACGGAGACGTTGAGGACGTGGTGCCTGGAGACGATGCCCTGTTTCCGGGAGGAGCACGCTCTATACTGGGGCACCTCCTCCCACCCGGGACCCTCCCTTGGCTGCCTCCCCCCTCTCCATGCCCGTGTTGTTTGTGGGTCATGGCTCCCCCATGAACGCCATCGAGGACAACGAGTTCAGCCGCTCCTGGAGGGATCTGGGCCGGTCCCTTCCTCGTCCCCGAGCCATCCTGTGCATCTCGGCCCACTGGGAAACCCCAGGAGTAGCGGTTACTTCTGTTTCCCATCCCCCGACCATCCATGACTTTGGCGGGTTCCCCCAACCCCTCTTCGAAGCCCTCTACCCCGCCCCTGGAGAGCCCGCCCTGGCCCAACGGGTCGCTTCCCTCCTGGCCCCCGAACCGGTGCGCCTCGACTCTTCCAAGGGCCTGGATCACGGGACCTGGAGCGTCCTTCTGCCCATGTATCCCAAGGCCGACATTCCAGTGGTGCAACTGAGCTTGGACACCCGTCGACCCGGCTCCTGGCACCTGGCGCTGGCACGGAAGCTGGCACCCCTGCGGGAAGAGGGGGTCCTCATCCTGGGGAGTGGCAACATCGTCCACAACCTGGGGGCCTTCCAATTTCATGATCCCGCATCACCCCCCTGGGTACCTCGCTTTGCTCATCGGGTCAACGAGTGCATCCTCACCGGGGATCAGGAATCCCTGGCCAATCCTTCCCGATGGGGCCATGAGGCCTCCCTCGCCATTCCCACCCCCGAGCATTACCTCCCCCTTCTCTATGCGGTGGCCCAGAGGGAGCCGGGGGAGGTGGTCACCCTGTTCAACGACGTGACCTTCAGCACCCTGTCCATGACCTCGGTGGCCCTGGGGATCCGGCCAGGCTGACGGCGGATTTTTCATCTTGTGGGGCGGAAGAGGGGAGGGGTGGATCGCCGCTTGGAGGGATGGGCTATCTTGTCGTCAGGCGCGCCGGCCCGAGTCCCTCCCCCTGGAGTCCTTCATGACCAGGCATCTCTTTCTCCTCTCCCTCTTGGTCATGGTGACCTTCTTGGCCACCGGAATGGGGAGCCCCCTTCAAGCGGGAACCGGGGGTCCCGACTTCTACGGCTACACCTGGAAGGATTCCCTGGAGCCAGGAGGTCCCGTCTACGACAGTGTTTCTGAGACTCCCTGGGCAGGAGGGGGCCTGTGCGAGGAGGAGTGGTACACCGTCTCCCTGGGGTTCAACTTCTCCTTCTACGGCAACAGCTACAGCAAGGCGGTGATCTCCGCCAACGGGGTTCTCTACCTCTCCACCGCCAACAACAACACCACCCACGGGGGCGATGACGCCAACGCCTGCCCCATGACCGGCACCTCCCTGCCCCGCCTGGCGGTCCTGTGGGACGATTATTACGCCAACAACAACTACATCCTCTGTGGCGGCGGCACCCTCACCATCACCTCAGTCATCGGCTGGAGCACGTCCGGGACAACGGGAAACAAGGTGTTTCGCATGTCTTGGATCGACAACGAGCACATGACCTGCGGCAGCAACGGGGCCACCTTCACCGTGGAGCTGTTCGAGGCCGACGGCACCGTGGAGTTCCACTACCAGGACACCTCCTTGGGAGACGGGGCCTGCAACAACGGCGCCTCGGCCACGGTGGGCATCGCCGACTCCACCGGGGAGAGCGGGTCGGTCCTGGAGGTGGACTGCAACACCACCGGGATGGTCCAGACCGGGTATTCCCTGCGATTCACTCCCCCCGGGGCCTGCGGCGATGGGGACGGGGACGGCCACTCCGATGATGCCTGCGGTGGTGATGACTGCGACGACGGGGACTCGGGGGTCCATCCCGGGGTGGTGGAGACCTGTGATGGGGAGGACGACGACTGCGATGGGGTGGCCGATGAGGGGTTCGACACCGATTCCGACAGCTACACCACCTGCGAGGGGGATTGCGACGATGGGGACGCCACCGTTCGTCCCGGAGCGGTGGAGACCTGCGATCTGGAGGACGATGACTGCGACGGCACCATCGACGAGGGCTTCGATTCGGATTCCGACAGTTACACTACCTGTGAGGGGGATTGCGACGACAGCGACGGGGGAGTCTATCCCGGGGCTCTGGAGGTGTGCGATGGGGAGGATGATGACTGTGACGGCACCGCCGACGAGGGCTTTGACACCGATGGGGACGGTTACACCACCTGCGGAGGGGACTGCGACGACACTCGGGCCTCGGTCCGACCCGGGATTGCCGAGTCTTGCAACGACCGGGACGACGACTGCGACGGCAGCATCGACGAGGGTTTCGATGTGGATGGGGACAGCTACACCACCTGCGAGGGGGACTGCAACGACGCCTCCTCCAGCATCCATCCCGGTCGCCCCGAGACCTGCAACCTCATCGACGATGATTGCGATGGCGCCGTCGATGATGGCCTGGATGTGGATGGAGACGGCGTTCTTCCCTGTTCAGGCGACTGCAACGACAGCGATCCCGCCGTAAAGCCCGGAGCCACCGAGGTCTGCAACGGCATTGACGATGACTGCGATGGAGGAGTCGACGAGGGCTTCGATTTGGACGGAGACAGCTACTCCACCTGCGGGACCCCCGAAGATTGCTGGGAGGGGGATGGAGACACCTTCCCCGGTGCTCCCGAGACCGCGGATGGAGTCGACAACGACTGTGATGGGACGGTGGACGAAGGGACCTCGGCCTACGACGACGATGGGGACGGGGTGACCGAAGAGGGAGGGGATTGTGATGACTCGGATCCCGAGCTCCATCCCGGAGCCACCGAGGAGGAAGACGGGGTGGACAGCGACTGCGACGGGGACCTGAACGAGGGCAGCCCCGCCTGGGATGACGATGGGGATGGATATTGCGAGGAAGGGCCCTGCGATGATTTTTCGGTTCCCGGGGACTGTCACGACGACGACCCCAGCATTCATCCTGGAGCCGGGGAGCCCATCGATGGGGTGGACAACGACTGCGACGGGGTGGTGGACACGGCGGGAGGAGCGGGGGATTCCGATGACGACGGTTTTTCCGACGGAGGCGGGGACTGCAACGACAACGACGGCGGGGTTCATCCCGGGGCGGCGGAATTGGAGAACGGGGTGGATGAGGACTGCGACGGACTGACCGACGAGGGCACCGAGGGCTACGATGATGACGGGGATGGCTTCTCCGAGGCGTCAGGGGACTGCGGGGATGGGGACTCGGGGGTTCATCCCGGAGCGACCGAGGTCGAGAACGGGGTGGATGAGGACTGCAATGGGGTAGTGGACGACGGGACCGACGGCTATGACGACGATGGAGACGGCTTCAGCGAGGAAGGGGGAGACTGCGACGATGGGGAAGGGGGAATCCACCCCGGCGCTTCCGAAGAGGAGGATGGGGTGGATCAGGACTGCGACGGCCAGGTGGATGAGGGGACCCACGCCTGGGACGACGATGGCGATGGTTCTTCCGAAGCAGAAGGGGACTGTGACGACTCCGACCCTTGGGTGGGGGCGACTCTCCAAGAGTCGTGCGATCATCAGGATAATGACTGCGATGGGGAGGTGGATGAGGGGTGCGAGGGGGCAGATGGAGATGATGACACCCCCGATGGATGCACCTGCGACGCTGGAGAAAGGGAGGAAGCACCCAGGACCGGGCTGGGATTCCTGGGGAGTTTCGCGGGTTTGCTGTGGTGGCGTCGCCGCCGTTTCTCGCCTCATCCTTCTCCATTTTTGTGGAAGGCCCTGCTCCTGGTGGTTGCCTGGCTTCCCCTCTCCCAGGCCGCCTGCACCTCTGACGTGGCGGTTCTCCAGGGGCAAGGGGAACTGACCCTCACTCCGGAAGTGGTGGACCTGGGGACGGTGGCGGTGGGGCAGGAAGAGACTCGAACCCTGCGCCTGGACAACACCGGGGAAGCCACCGTGGAGGTGACCTCCGCCTCGATCCAGGAGGATGATTCAGGGTTCTTCTCCGCCGAAGGGGAGGTCTCTGGTGAGATTCCCCCGGGGGAAAGTCGAGAGATGACGGTGCGTTACTCTCCCACCACTGCGGGAAACCATGAGGCGGTGCTGGTGGTGAATTCGTCGGGGAAGGACAGCCAGATGGAGGTGATCCTGCGGGGAAGCGCCGAGTCCCCCCGGGCCTCCGTCCATCCATCGGTGGTGGACTTTGGAGTGGTGGCGGTGGGGGATCTGGCCGTCGCCCAGGTGACGGTGGAGGCGTCGGGGACGGTTCCATTGACCCTCATGGACATCGCACCCATGGAGGAATCCCCCTTCTCGGTGGTGCTCCCCGGTTCCATCAGCCTGCCAACCTCGATCTCGCCGGGATCTCCCCTCCTCCTCCAGGTGGAGGCCCTTCCCCTGGATTCCCTCAGCGCCACTCTCCAGGTTCGCCTGACCACCGACGATCCCTCCGCCCCTGAAGTGGTGGTCACGCTGCGGGTCAACACCTGTGATGGGGGAGGAGCGGGGAGTGTGGATGCCGATGGAGATGGGTTCTCCCTCTGTGGTGGAGACTGTGATGATGGGGACGGCTCCATTCATCCCGGGGCCATCGAGCAGGCGGACGGGGCTGACGACGACTGCGATGGGCTCACCGATGAAGGGACCACCGCCTTTGATGACGATGGAGACGGTCTGTCTGAGGAAGAGGGGGATTGCCACGATGGAGACGAGAACACCTGGCCCGGCGCCGATGAGGTGGAGGACGGGGTGGACAATGATTGTGACGGAGTGGTCGACGACGGAGTGGGGGAATTGGACGTGGATGGAGATGGATTTACCGCCAGTGGCGGAGACTGCGCCCCCACCGACCCCTCCATTCATCCTGGGGCCGAGGAGCTGGCCGATACCCTGGACAACGACTGCGATGGCGTGGTGGATGAGGGAACCACCGGGCATGACGATGATGGAGACGGGTTTTCCGAGATGGGAGGGGATTGTCACGACGGGGACCCTTCTCTCCACCCCGGGGCGACGGAGGTGCCCAACGGACTGGACGACGACTGCGATGGGGACACCGACGAGGGAACCACCCTCCATGACGACGACGGGGATGGATTCACCGAGGAGGGGGGAGACTGCGATGACTCCCGGGCCGCCGTGTCTCCCTCAGCGACCGAGGTCCCCGGCAACGCCACCGATGAGGACTGTGACGGTGTAGCCGAGTAGAGAGCCTGGGGGTCTGTCAGTCGGGAAGGGAGTCCAAAAGCTCCCGCAACTCTGCCAATTCCCGCTCATATCCACCGGAGAGAATGGGAAACCGGCACCAGGAGCGGGGGTCCAGGCTCTGGTCATCCACGTGAAAGGAGGGGGCGTACCTCTCCCGCTTCCACTGGCTTCGGCTCCACAAGCGAAAAAAACGCTCCACCCATTCTCCCAGCTGGCGCGGGGCCTGCTGGGGAAAGCGGGGCTGAATGGACACGAAGGCCTCCACCGGGGAGAGTTTGTCCCGGATGGCCATCCCTTCGATGACGTCCAGCACCGGGTAGGGCATCAGGTCTTCCTCGTCGGTCTGGGCGGCGGCCGGGGGTCTCAACTCGGCGGTGGGGGCCTGGGCGTTCACCACTTTCAGGAAGGGGAGAGGGCTCATTCCTTCCGGACCGGTATTCTCCAGCCATTTCAACCAGTTCCGAAGCCAGGTCTTGTGGATTCCCCCCACCGGGGACAAGCCGCCGCAGGTGTCTCCATCCATGGTGGCGTACCCTACTGCGGCCTCGGAGCGGTTGGAGGTGGAGAGGAGGAGGGCGTTTCGCAGGTTGGCGATCATCCACACCGACGGTCCTCGGGCCCGGGCTTGGATATTCTGGAGGGCCAGATCATCCCCGTTCCAGGACAGATCCCTATGGAGGGCGGTGGAGGCGATGCGCTGATATTCCCCCACCAGGGCGTCCACCTCCCAGGAAGCAAAGGTGGCTCCCAGTCCCGCTGCCACCTCCCTGGCCGCGTGGCGGGTGACTTCTGAGCTGTGGACCGTTCCTTGGTAGGCGCAAAAGAGAAGCTTCCCCACCAGTTCCCTGGGGGAGAGGCGAATCCCCCCTTCCAGAGCCAGAGCAAGTTGAGAGGAAAACCCCTCAACTCCAAGATCAGCACATCCCCGTGCGATCATGAGACTGACCAGACAACTGACCGCCGCCGAGTCCGCTCCTCCCGAAAGGGACACCACATAGCCCTGAGAGCGACTCTTGCGGAGGTAATCAAAAAGAGCCAACCCCACGCCTCGGGTGAATTCCTCTTCCTGGACATGGTCCCCCCTCTCCCAGGATTCTCGCTGGTCTCCGGGAGGGGTCTCGGGGAAGCGAAGGGGCCAGGAGAATTCCACCCGGACCGTCGAGCCTCCCGCCTCTCCCACCGACGGACGGAAACTCCCCGAGCGGGCTCGCCCCAGGCGGTTGGCGTCGATGTCCACGGTGGAGCCCACCACCTGGCCTGAGCCAAACCCGAAGCGCCTCCCTTCCGCCACCATCCTCCCTTCGGTGGCGATCATCAGGCTGCCGTCATAAAGGGCCCGTCCGGATTCGTTTCCCAAGAGGTTGGCATAGAGATAACCCACGGAAAAGGCTCGGGAGCCTTCCACCACGAACCGCCTGCGGATCTCGGCCTTTCCAAAAGCGAAGTGGGAGGCAGAGGGGTTCAGCAGCAGATCCGCTCCCCGGGAGGCGAGGCGGGCCCCCGGCCTCTGGGCCACCCAGGCGTCTTCGCAGATCTCAAACCCGATGCCCACTCCCCCGCAGTCAAACAGGAGATCGCCGATGGGCCATTTCTCCCCCTGGTGCTTCACCTCCCCCACCTCGCCATCCGGCCAGGGTTTGAACCAGCGGGGCTCGTAGTGCAGCCCATCCCCCGCCAGGTGCCGCTTGGCAGCAAACCCGGCGATGCGACCGTCCACCAGCAGGCAGGCGGCGTTGAACAGCCCGCCTCTCAACCACACCGGCAGGCCCAGACCCACTCCCATTCCTTGAGTGTGGGGGCGGATTTCCTGAAGGATCTCCATGGACAGTTTCCAGGTGGAGGGGGCGTGGAAGGCGTCCTCACAGCCGTACCCGGAGATGCACAGCTCGGGCAGACACAGCAGATCGATCCGCTGCTGGCGGGCTTCCTGGATGGCAAGGAGGATGCGATCCCGGTTCCCATTCCAGTCCAGGGGGGTCTGGTTGAGGGAGGCCGCACCCACGCGAATGAGCTTCATGAAGACCCGTCCTCCAGCAGATGGCGAACCTCGTTCAGCAACTGAGAGGCGCCGTAGGGCTTTTGGAGAAAAGCGGTTCCGGCTTCCTGGAGGGCGTCGGCCAAGGCGTCGGGCTCGTGATAGCCGGAGGTGAACAGCACGGGGAGGGAGGGATTCAGGCTTCGCAGAATCGCAAAGGCCTCTTCCCCTCCCAATCGGGGCATGGTGAGGTCCATGACAACCAGGACGATATCATCTGACTGTTGTGCGAATATCTGAGCATAACATTCTATTCCCTCCTGACCATCCACCGCCGTGCGGACGATGAAGCCGGAGCGACGCAGGGCCTCGGCGGTCACCTCCCTGACGGTGGCCTCATCATCCACGACCAGGACGCTCCCCCGTCCCTTCCATCCCAGGGTCCCTACCTTGGGGGGCTGGCTGGGGTCCGCCCTTCCTGACACAGGGGGAAGGAGCACGGTCATCGTTGTTCCTCGCCCGGGGACGCTTTCCACTCGGAGGGTTCCCCCATGGGTTCTCACGATTCCCAGCACCGCCGAGAGGCCCATGCCACGACCGGTGAACCGAGTGGTGAAGAAGGGCTCGAACATTCGACTCACGGTGGCTTCGTCCATCCCCACCCCTTCGTCCTTCACCTCCAGGTAGACGTATTCCCCCTCGGGCAGATCGGGATTGGGAAGGGTATGGCGTAACCATTCCTGATCGAAAAGGGCCACCCCGGTGGACAGGTGGATGGAGCCCCGGCCTCCGTCCATGGCGTCCTTGGCGTTGGTGATCAGGTTCATCACCACCTGGCGGAGTTGAGAACCATCTCCCTCCACGGCGGGGAGGGAAGAGGCAAACTGGTAGCGCAGGGCGGTTTTTTTGGAAAGGGAGACCTCCAGCAGATGGACCATCTCCACCACCAGGGTGTTGAGGTCGATCCGCTGAACGGATAGACGACTCTGCCCCGCATAGGCCAACATCTGCTGGGTCAATTCTGAGGCCCGGGTGGCTGCGGTCTTCACCCGGCGCAGAAGGGGTTTTACTGCCGCAGGGTTCTCCAACTGGGCCTCGGCCATCTCGGTGTTTCCCAGGACCCCTACCAGGAGGTTGTTGAAGTCGTGGGCAATGCCCCCTGCCAGGATTCCCAGACTCTCCAGGCGCTGGGCCTGTTGGATTCGCTCCTCCAGACGGGCCTCCTCCGCTTCCTGAAGCTTCTTCTGGGTCAGATCGCGAAAACCAGTGATGCGAACCTGATGCCCCTTGTAGGTGCAGTTCCTCCCCAGGATTTCCAGGGGAAACCGGCTTCCATCCTTGCGGACGCCGGTGATTTCGTAGGCGCCGGCATATCCCTCCTGGATGTGGCGATAAATGAGATCGGCGGATTCTTGGGGGCAGACATCCGTAGGAAGGAGGCCGATGGCTTCTTCAGGGGTATAGCCGAACATGGAGGCCCAGGCTTCGTTGGCCTCTAGAATCATGCCCATTCGAGACACGATCACCCCGTCATAGGTGGACTCCACCAGGGCCCGGAACCGTTCCTCGCTCTCCCTGAGCAGGGTCTGGGCCTCCTTCCAGGCGGTGATGTCCCTGGCTCCCACCACACGAACCGGGACCCCATTCAGGACCAGATTCCGGGCCTGGATCTCCACCGGGAAGGAACTTCCATCCCTGCGGATAAACACCGTTTCGTAGGGACCTTGAAACCCCTGGGCAATGTGGTTCTTGACCTTCTCGGCCTCTCCTTCCGGGACGAAGGGGCCAGGAACGGCAACGCCAACAAGCTCGGCGCGGGTGTATCCCAGCATCCGTGCCAGGGTGAGATTCACGTCAATGACCCGTGAACCATCGTGGACGGCGGTGCCCTCAAAGGTTGCCCCCGAAAGAAACTCCGCCCTCTCCCAGGCCACCCGGCATTCCTCCACCAGGGCGGCGCGATTTCGCAACTGTTCCAGGCAGATCCCGACCAGGGTCAACACGCAGGCGAGGGCCGGTGGGTGGGGGGCAGAGAGCAGCTCGGGGCGGTGAAGGGCCTCTTCGACCTCTTCAGGAGGAAGGTCGAGCATCTCCCCCAAGACCGCCAGCACGGCATCACGGGAGGAGGCTTCGTCCTCCCCACGGGCTTCGGCCAAGGCCTTTACGGCAGCAGACAGATCACTAAAGGACGGCACGGCAGGAAGCACCTGGACCCCCTCGGGCAAGGTTCCGAGCCAGGAGATGCCCGAAAGATACCGCAAATGCGTCGTCACCGTTCAAGAAGCAAGCTCTTTCGGGCGAAGTGCTTCTCACCGACCCTCCTGCCAAGGGGGCACCCACCCTCCGCAGGCCTCCTCCAGAACCTGAGCCACCGCCAGGGTGACGTGATCTTCCCCGTGTCTCCCTACCACCTGCACCCCCACCGGCAACCCCTTCCACAGCCCCAGGGGTACCTGGGTGACCGGGTTCTCCAAAGCGTTCCAGATGGCGGTGTACACCCAGTCCATGGGAGTGAGCATGGGCATCCGGTGACGGGGAGCGGGGCGGGTATAGGGGGGATAGAGAAGAACCCCGCCTTCGCCGATGCGATCCGAGATCTCCTCCCTGAGGGCCCGGGCCTCCTCCACCCCCCGGGAGGTGTCGGTGGGAACGATGAAAGGAAGGGCCTCTCCCAGAGCCAGGAGGATGGAGGGCAGGGTGAAGGGGGACCTCCCGGCCAGGGAGAGGAACAGGGGTCCCCACAGGGAGGCGGAAACTCCGTTGCCCAGGATGGTGCGATAGGGAGTCTCCGCAGCATCGTTCATACGTTGAGACCATAGTTGGAATGATCGCGCCAAGGAGGGGATCTTGACTTCGGTGACGATGGCTCCCCTCTGTTCCAAGGCATTGGCCGCCTTCTTTTGGGCCTCTCGCAAAGAAGGATGAACGGCGCGGAATCCGTTCTCGGGCACCACCAGCACTCGCATGCCTTCGATGGAGACGGAGTCCAGGTCCCCCAGGGGAAGGTGCATGCAGTCATCCTCCCCGTCGGGCCCGGCCAGAACCCGCATCAACAGAGGCAGGTCCTCGGCCCGCCTTGCCAGGGGGCCGGTGGCCAGCATCCGCCGGGCGGCGTTCTCCGCCATGGGAAACTGACCGGTTCCAGGGACCATCCCCCCGGTAGCCTTGTGCCCGAACACGCCACCGAAGAAGGCGGGCATGCGGATGGAGCCGCCGATATCCGCTCCCAGGCCGAAGGGAGAGGCCCCCGATCCCACGATGGCCCCCTCTCCTCCCGAGCTGCCCCCGGCGATGCGTCCGGGGTCGTAGGGGTTGCCGGTCCTGCCATAGACCGGATTGTGGGATTCCATCCACATGCACAGCTCCGACACGTTGGTCACCCCCAGGGGGATGGCTCCTGCCCCCTTCAGTCGGGACACCGCCACCGCGTCAAAGTCGGCGATCACGTCTTTTCGGGCCAGCAGCCCCCCCGAATTGGGCATTCCCCGCAGGGCAAAGGACTCCTTGATGGTGCAGGGAACTCCCCACAGGGGAGGCAGGTCCTCGGTGTTTCCCTGCTGCACTCGGGAGTCGGCTGCGTCGGCCTCCTGGCGGGCCTCGCTGAAGCGGTCCCTCACCACCGCCCGAAGGATGGGGTTCACCGTTTCGATGTGGGCGATGTGGGCGTCGACCACCTCCCGAGAAGACACCTGGCGCAGGCGGATCTGACGGGCCAGGGAAGTGGCGGAAGCGGTGAGGAGGTCTACACGAAGGGGAGGAGGCATGGGGGAATTCCTCAAGCAGGAGAGGGCAGGGGAGAAGGCCTGTCCACCCGCAGAGCCGCTGCAGCGATGCCGAGAAGCACCAGGCCGATCACTCCGAAGACCGCCTCGGTGTACAGCATTCCCGAGGCGTGCCAGCGGGCATAGGCCCAGCCGTTGATCACCGTCATGTAGGCGATGGGCTGGTTGGAGAGGGAGGCAAACAGGTTGTACTTGGTGGCTGCCGCCCCCGTCCCCATGGCCTCCAACACGAACCCGGTGAAGGCGGCGTAGGCCAGACCCATCAACACCGAATACAGGGAGGTGAACAGGATGTACATGGTCTCGGTGCGGGGAGCGAGGCCCATGGCTACAGCGACCACGGCAAACAGGACTCCCACCACCGCGTACACGGAGCGGGCGTTCCACTTTCCGCACAGGATCCCCCCCAGGAGGCATCCTCCCGCCGAAATCAGCCCCGACAGGGTGCCGGTCACCAGGGCGACGGTGCCGGCCGAGGCTCCCCAGTCTCCCGCCACCGCCGACCACAGGCCCGCCGCTGCTCCAGTGCCGATGGGAAGGAAACACAAGATGGCGCAGAGGAGGCCCCGCCGGGATCTCACCGTCTCCCAAAGGCTTCTCCCCACCCCGGCGATGGCTCCCCACGCGCCTCCCGAAGAAGGGTCGGCAGGGGCTTCGGGAACCAGCCGAAGGGCTCCGCCGCAGGCGAGGAAGATCCCCGCCATGATCGCTCCGGTCATCCACGGCGCCGGTAGCTTCTCCAGAAGAATCAGTCCCAGTCCTCCTCCCAGGCCCGCCCCTCCCAGGTTTCCTGCCTGGAAGAAGCCTCCCACCCGGCCTCGTAGCGCCTCGGGAGTGGCATGGGCCATCAATCCCTCGGTGGCCATCCCCAGAAAGGTACAGGCCAGGTGGGCCACCACCACGATCCCGGTGAGGAGGGGAAGGGTGGGACGGTGGAGGGGAATGGCTCCCATGGCAAAAATCCCCACCGCACAGGCCAGGGAGGAGAGCAGGTACCACCGCTTCCGGCTCAAGGTGGTGTCCACGGCAGGGGCCCAGAAGAACTTCCAGGCGTGGGGGAGGGTTCCCAAGGCCATTAGCCCCGCCAGTTCCGGCACCGTCAAGGCTTCAGGGCCCTTGACCCGGGAAGCCACGAAGGCCATCGCCACCGACACGAACCCGGACATGGCTCCGAAGGGCACGATGAGAAGGGTGAAGGCGATGGGATGGGGAGGCGTTGGCGAAGGTTCGGCGTGTGGGGTCATGGATCTGTTTCTATTGGAAATTCGCTGAGAAAAGGAGAACCCGGACGAAGGGAGGAGGGGACGAAGCGTCTTCTCTCGCCGGGGGACGGTAGATCAGCCCAGGAGAGGACACAATAGAGGGAAAAGAAAGGAGATTCGCCCCCCTGTCCCCCCCTCAACCGGTGTACCGTTCCGGGACCGACGCGGCGGTGACGGCGCAGGAGAGTGGGATGAATCGGTGGGATGTGGTGGTGGTGGGAGCGGGGATTTCCGGCCTTCTGGCGGCGCGACGCCTGTCTGCCTGGGGAGCCCGTGTGGCGGTGGTGGAGGCTCAGGATCGGGTGGGAGGGCGCACCCTCTCCGCGCCCCTGGGAAGGGGCACGTTTGATCTGGGAGGGCAATGGATCGGCCCGACCCAGTTGAGAATCCAGGCCCTGGCGAAGGAGCTGGGGGTGACCACCTTTCCCGTTCATCATCAGGGGGAAAAAGTCATTGAGGTCGGTGGGCGCCTCCGCACCTACAAGAGCGACATTCCTTCCCTGTCGGTGTGGAACCTTGCGGAATTGCAACTGGTTCTCAATCGCCTGAAGAAGATGGGTGAGCGCTTGGACACGGCCCGTCCCTGGGCTGCGGCGGAGGCGGAGAGTTGGGACCGGACGACAGTGGAACAGTGGAAACAGGCTCACCTCTATGGTTCGGGGGTCAAGGCCATGGTGGATCTGCTGGTGCAGAGCGTGTTCTCCTCGGAGCCAGCAGAACTGTCGGTGCTGTATTTTCTGGCCTACGCCCGAGCGGGAGGGGACATCGAGAAACTGGCCAAGGTGGAGGGGGGAGCCCAGCAGGATCGCTTCTGCGGCGGAGCCCAGCAGATTTCCTTGCGGATGGCCCAGGAGCTGGGGGACGCGGTGCATCTTTCCTCCCCGGTGACTGCCCTCGTCCAGGAAGACCAGGGGATCCAGGTGGTGACGCCCTCGGCCCGGTTCTCTGCGGATTTCGCCATCCTCGCCCTTCCGCCGTGGATGGCAGGACGCATCGCCTGTGAGCCGGTCCTTCCTCCCCAGCGTGTCCACCTCACTTCCCGCATGCCCATGGGAGCCACCATCAAGTGCCTGGCCCTCTATGATCGCCCCTTCTGGCGGGAAAAGGGTCGCTCCGGGGAAGCCCTGTCCCAATCCCGCTCGGTGGTGTTCACCTACGACAACACCTCCCATGAGGGGCAGCCGGCTCTGGTGGGGTTCCTCACCGCCGACCGGGCCCGCTGCCTCGCCCTCCGCCCCGCCGAGGAGCGAAAAACCGCTGTCCTGGACGATTTTGCCCTGTTCTTTGGAGAAGAGGCTCGTCAGCCCCTCCTCTATGAAGAAAAGGACTGGAGCCAGGAACCCTATCTGATGGGCTGCCCGGTGGGGATAGGCACCCCCATGACCCTCACCACCTCTGGCGAAGCTCTGCGAGCCCCCGTCGGTCGCATCCACTTTGCTGGAACCGAAACCGCCACCGAATGGACCGGATTCATGGATGGGGCGGTCCAGGCGGGGGAGAGGGTGGCCGAAGAGGTTGGAATGCGTCTGGGACGGCACTGATCTCCACCGATCTCTGCTGCACCGGGAGGCCGTGCTTTCCCCCCGGCAGTGGTTGGGATACAACAGGGCCAGGAGGTTTTCACGATGTCCCTCTTCCCCTCTGCCCGTCCTTCTCGCGCCCTGGCCCTGGTCGTGACCCTGGCTGCCGGTGGTGCCCTGGGTACCACTCTTCTTCTCGTCGACTCCCCTCTGGCCTGGGCGGTGGCCTGCACCGTCACCCTGGTCAACCCCGCCGATGGAACCCTGGTGGGGGATGCGGTGCAGCAGACCTGGTTGGGGAACTGCAGCAAGTACCGGGTGTGGTACTCCCCCTCGGGCACGTTTGGAGTGGACACCGTTCGCACCCCCTGGCAGGGAATGAAAAAGTACACCATGAACCAGGCGGTGTGGGATGGTTACCAGGAAGGCACCTGGTCGACTGGGGTGTACTGGAAGGTGCAGGGGAAGGCGGTGGACAACACCCTGTCGTTCTCGTCCACCCGCTTCATGGGGATGTTGCCCACCACCCGGTGGCTGGCGGTGGGAGATACCGGCAACGGCAACGCCGCCCAGGCCGACGTGGCTGCCGCCATGGGGACGGTGTGCGCCGATGAAGGCTGCGACTTCGTGCTCCTCTTGGGAGACAACATCTACACCGACGGCCCTGAATCGGCGGATCCCATGGTGGATCCCGACTGGGACAGCAAGTTCGAGGATGTGTACGCCTCCTTGGGACTGAACTTCTACCCGGTCATGGGAAACCACGATTATGGAGATGTGGGCGGAATGGGGGGAGGCTGGCCCCCGCCCATCATCACCGCAAAGGCCACCTATTCGGTGGATCACACCGCTTACTCGTCCATCTGGAACATGCCCGATCAGTGGTACAGCTTCTCCAATGGGGACGTAGACTTCTTCGCCCTGGACACCACCTGGCCTCTCCTGGGAACCGCCTGGCTGGAGGACGAACAGATGGAGATGGGGTCAGCCATCCTAGGCTCCACCGCCGAATGGAAGATCGCCTATGGCCACCATTCCTATTCTTCCAACGGGCACCACGGGAACGCTGGCAACTACGACGGAGTCCCCGGTCGCGGTGCGGAAATCCTGGAATTGTTTGATGAAACCGTGTGTGGAAACGTGGACCTGTACATCGGTGCCCATGACCATTCCCTTCAGTGGATGACCAACACCTGCGCCGGCACCCAACTCATGACCTCGGGGGGAGGCTCTTCCACCACCACCCTGACTGGCTCCAATCCCACGGTGTTCCAATCTTCCAGCCTGGGCTTCTTCTGGTTTGAGGCGCAGGGAAACGATCTGCACGTCAAGGTTTTTGACGATTCTGCCGTCGAGCTGTACGACGCCCACATCACCCATTGACCCATCGGCCCCCCTCTCCCCTGGAAATCGTCTTCGCCTATCACGAGGCCAGCAAGCACCATCCCCGGCGCTTTGCTCCCAGCCCGGGATTCATGGACTGGGCCAACCAGCCCGATCCCTTCCGGCGATACACGGGGGCGGCGGTGGTTCCCCTTCCTCTCCCTCCCACCGAGGAGGGCCCCCCTCTGGCGGTTCTTCACCGGGGAGTGACGGCGAAACCCCTTGCCCTGGAATCGGTGTCCCTTCTGCTTCGACTGTCCCTGGCGGTTTCGGCGTGGAAGGCCGTGGGGCAGACCCGCTGGGCCCTGCGCTGCAATCCCTCCAGCGGCAATCTCCATCCCACCGAAGGGTACCTGATCCTTCCCCCCCTGCCAGGAGTGGGAGGACAGGCCGCCGTATATCACTACTGTCCCTTGGAGCACACCTTGGAGAGGCGCTGTGTTCTACCGGCGGGGGCCTTCGATGAGGTGAGGGAGAGCCTGGGAAGGGGGGCCTTCCTGGTGGGCTTGTCGTCCATTCTTTGGAGGGAAGCCTGGAAATACGGAGAGAGGGCGTTTCGGTACTGCCAGCACGATGTGGGTCACGCGATGGGGGCCCTCCGATTCGCGGCGGCGGCGCTGGGATGGAGGATGAGGGTCCTGTCCCGGGCAGGAGACGGAGAGGTGGCGTCCCTGCTGGGTTTGGACCGTAAAGAAGATCGCTTTGATGCCGAGGAGGAGCATCCCGATCTCCTCTTGTGGGTGGATACCGAGCCGTCTTCGGGGGCCTCCGATCCCACGGACTCTTTGGATGGGGGGGCATTGAGCCGGGCGGCCTTTCAGGGAGTTTGGACGGGGGTCGCCAACCGCCTCAGCTCGTCTCATCAGGAATGGCCTGAACTGGCTGGGGCGTCGGTGGCCACCGTGAAACCCCCAGGAGTTTCCCCTGGATTCGCACAGGGAGCCCCTCCCGCGCTCCTGCCCCCTCCCTTCACCGCCGGTTTCCATTCCCAGGCCGGCTTGCATCGCCTCGCCCGGCAGAGGCGCAGCGCCGTGGACTTCGATGGGAAGACGGGAATGAGCCGGCGAGCCTTTTTCTCCCTGATGGATGGGGTGATGCCTCGCCCTGGCCTGCCGCCCTTTGATGTGCTGGATTGGCATCCCACCGTCCACCTGTTGATGTTCGTGCATCGGGTCACCGGATGGACCCCTGGACTCTACGCCCTCCCCCGGACCCCCTGTGCCAAGGCGGGCCTGGCGGCGGCCCTGCGTCCCTCTTTTGCCTGGGAGAAGGTCTCCGGGGCCCCCGAGCACCTGCCCCTGTACCGCCTGATCTCCGAGGATGTGCGGGCCATCGGCCAGGTGGTGAGCTGTCAGCAGGACATCGGTGGGGACGGAGCCTTCAGCCTGGGAATGGTGGCGGAGTTCCAATCCCGGGTGGAGGCGGCGGGGGCGTGGTTCTACCGGCGCCTGTTCTGGGAGTGCGGACTGGTGGGGCAGGCCCTCTACCTGGGGGCGGAGGCGGTGGGGGCGAGGGCGACGGGAATCGGGTGCTTCTTCGATGACCAGATGCACGAAGTGTTGGGGCTCCGGGGGACTCGTTTCCAAAGTTTGTATCACCTGGCGGTGGGGACGGCGGTGGAGGATGAGAGAATCGCCACCCTTCCCGCGTATGAGAGGGAGGGGTGAGGGGGACGGGGGCAGGATGGGGTTCTTTTCGGGCATTTCAACGCCAAGGCGCCTTGCCGGGCAGGTTGTTGACTGCAGCCAATTGGGGGTGAGCTTTTTGCGTCGGGTATTTTCCCGCTACAATCGCCCCGCCATGCGCCACCCCTGGACCTCCCTCGCCCGTGCTTCCACCCCCGATGGCCCCCTGGAGCTGCGGCGACGGGGAGAGAGGGAGTTTCACCTGACCCTCCAGGGGAGGATCGTCATGACCTCCGCTGCCCACGGATCTGAGGAGGCACTGGCGAAGCGGGCCTGCGGGGTGGTGAAGGACAGTCCGGTCCCCCGGGTGCTGGTGGCAGGATTGGGAATGGGGTTCACCCTGAGGGCTTGTCTCGACTCCCTGCCTCCCACAGCCCAGGTGCGAGTGTGTGAGCTCAACCCGGTGGTGGTGGAGTGGTGCCGGGAGTTCATGGGGGTGCTGACGGATTCGGCCCTGGAGGACCCAAGAGTATCGGTGGAGACCGGGAACGTGGCGATGCCCATCGCCCGGGGAGCCGCCTCGCCCCTGGAGAGGTTCGATGCGGTGATCCTGGACCTGTATGAGGGGCCCAAGGTTCCCCTCGGCGGCGGGGTGGACCCGGTGTTTGGAACGGAGGCCCTGGGAGTGGCGCGTCGAAGCCTGAGGAAGGGAGGGGTGCTGGCGGTGTGGTCGGAGCAGGAGGATCCTCCCTTTGAGAAGCGCATGGCCCGAGCCGGGTATCGGCTGGAAAAGCACCGGGCGGGCCGGGGAGGGCGCATCCATTTTGTGTATCTGGGGTTTCCCTTGGCGGGGAATCTTCCATCTTGATGGGTTTGTTCCGCGTCGAAGGTTGTCGCTGTTCAATCGGATGCTGTGGAAGGGGCGGTGGTACCTGGAAGTCCATCGATTGCCCGGACTGGGAGTGAGGAGCGGATTGGGGCGGGAATCTCCCCCCTCCTTCGGTTAAACCGCAAAAAGAACTCAGGCCCCCCGGTAAGCCCTTCGCAACAAGGCCGCCACTCGCAGTTCCAATTCTTCGGGGTCAAAAGGCTTGGGCAGGTAGTCGTCGGCTCCGGCCCGGAAACCGCTCTTGATGTGGGCCTGGTCCCCTCGGGCGGAGAGGATGAGGACCGGGAGGAAGGCGGTGGTGAGATCCTGCTTCAGGTGCTGGCAGACCTCGAATCCGGTCATGCCCGGCATCATCACGTCAAGGACCACCAGGGAGACGGTGTGCCTCTTCACCGCTTCCAAGGCTTCCAGACCGTCGTTGGCGGTGATCACCCGGTAGCCTGAGCTTTGGAGGGTGAACTTCACCAGCTCCCGGATTTCGGCGGCGTCATCCACCACCAGGATCAGATCGGCATCCTCGGCCACTGGCCGAGGCTCGGAGGGGAGGAGCTCCACGGTGGAGATTTCGGGCAGGTCGTCTGAGTCGGGTTCGATGGAAGCGGGGGGCGTTGGCGCCGGGGCAGAGACCCATCCTCCTCCGGGAAGGACCCGGGCCAATTCCTCCACCGAGGTGACTCCCTCCCACATCTTGAGGAGTCCATCCTCCAACAGGGTGCGGGCTCCGGTCTCCCGCGCCGCGTCCCGAAGGCGCCCCTCGTCGGCTCCCTGATACACCAGGTCTCGCAAGGTCTCGTCGATGTTCAGGATTTCGTAGACTCCCACCCTGCCTTTGTATCCCACATGGCGGCAGGGAGAGCAGCCCGGTCCCACCCGATGGGGAGTCCCGGTGAACTCCTGGGGAGGAATGGAAAGGCGGTTCCAGTCCAAATCCCGGGGTTGGGCGGGGAGGCGGCAGGTGGGGCACAGACGCCGCACCAGGCGCTGGGCCACAATGCCGGTGAGGGTAGCCCCCAGAAGGTAGGAAGGAACTTCCAGATCCCGCATGCGGCCGATGGCGGACACGGTGTCGTTGGTGTGGAGGGTGGCCAGGACCAGGTGCCCGGTGAGGGCGGCCTGGCAGGCGGCGTGGGCGGTCTCCTTGTCGCGGACCTCTCCAATGATGAGGACGTTGGGATCCTGGCGGAGCATGGCCCTTATGCAGTGGGCGAAGGTCATGCCCCTCTTTTCGTCCACCGCCATCTGGGTCAGGCCGTCGATGGTGAACTCGATGGGGTCTTCAATGGTGCAGATGCTGGTCTGCTCGGAGCGCAGGCGGTTGATGGTGGCATAGAGGGTGGTGGACTTGCCGCTGCCGGTGGGTCCAGTGATCAGCACCAGGCCCTGGGGGCGGGAGATGAGGCGGTAGTAGGTCTGGAATGCATAAGATTGGAAACCGAGAGCGCTGAGATCGGCCTCCACGATGCGGGGATCGAGGAGGCGGAGGACGGCGGTCTCCCCAAACTGGGAGGGGACCACCGACACCCGCAGATCCAAAGGAGACCCGGAGATGTTCACCCTCACCCGGCCGTCCTGGGCCTTGCGCTTCTCGGCGATGTCCAAGGAGGCGATGATCTTCACCCGCGACAGGATCCCCGCCTCCACCCAGCGGGGCAGGCGCAGGACCTCCCGCAGCACCCCGTCCACCCGGTAGCGCACCCGCACTCCCCCCTCCTGAGGCTCGATGTGGATGTCGCTCGCCCTCTGCTCGGAGGCGTCGGCGAGGAGCAGGTTCACCAGGTCGACGTAGGGGCGACCTCCCCCTTCCCGCAGGCGATCCTCTGACGCTCCCCGGTCCACCTCCAGAATCCCCGTCAGGGCGGAGCGGGCCCCCGAATCGGCGGGGATGGCGGCCAGATAGGAGGCCAACTGGCGGTCCAGGGTGTAGTGCTTTTCAATGGCTTCCCGCAGGCGATCTTCAGGGGCTACGGCGATTTCCACGGCGGCTCCCAGGGCGAACTCCAGGTCCCGTCGGGTGGTGATGTTGAGGGGGTCGGCCATGGCCACCCGCACCACCTGATCCGCCACCGCCTGGAGGGGGAGGGCCAGGAGGCGCAGGGCGGTGCGGTCCTCGAGGCGGGCCAGGAGGGTGGGGTCCACCGTGGCGGTCAGGGGATCCACCAATGGGAACCCATATTGTTGAGACAGGACCTGGGCGATGGCCTGATCGGCGATGACCCCTTGCTCACGCAAAATCTGTCCTAGACGGCGTTTTTTTGGAAGTTCCCCCTTTTGGGCCTCCAAGGCCAGGAGCAGGGCCTCCGCCCCAAGAAGCCCGTCGCGCACCAGGATTTCCCCAAATCGTTGACCGGACATGGAACCTCCACGGGGGCATCCCCCCCACCCTTCCTCAGACTGCGGCCTCTTCAGACGGAACTGGAACGGCACTCCGAGCCAGGCGCACCACAAAGGTGGAGCCCCGGCCCACTTCCGAATCTACTTGGATGGAACCGCTGTGGGCAGTGACGATTTCCTTGCATATGTACAGCCCCAGGCCCACTCCCCCCGCCTTGCGGGTGTCGCTGTGGTCCACCTGATGGAACTTCTCGAACACCCTCTCCAGGTCCCGTTCGGGGATGCCCCGGCCGTTGTCTTCCACGGCGATCTCCACCTCTTGGGAGCGGAGGATGCAGCGAACGGTGATCCGGCCTCCCGTGGGGGTGAACTTGCAGGCATTCCCCAAAAGATTGCCCACCACCTGCTCCAGCCTCTGGGCATCGGCCGAAACCACCGCAGGCTGGGGCTCGCCGCTCCGCTCGTAGCGAAGCTCCAGGCCCCGTTCCTGGGCGGTGGCCCGATGGGACTCCACCACCTTTTCACAGCACAGGGCGGCGTCGGTGGGAGCAAAGGTGTATTGCATCCGGCCGGCGGAGATACGAGAAATATCCAGTAATTCCTGGATCATGTCCCGCAAGGTCTGGCTCTGTCGGTGAATGATCTGGAGGAATTCCTTCTGCTGATCGGTCAGGGGGCCCGCCCTCCCCAGCATGAGGAGGCGGGTGTAGCCCTCGATGCCGGTGAGGGGGGTTTTCAGCTCGTGGGTGACGATGGACAGGAAGTCATTCTTGACCTGCTCGGTTTCCTTCTCGCGAGTGAGGTCGTGGAGGATGGCCACATAGCCCCGGGAATGACCGTCGGCATTGGAGAGGGGGCGCCGTACGATGTGGGTGGTGCGGGGAGGGGCGTCGTCCCCCTCCATCACCGAGATTTCCTGGGAATCCATGCCTTTAGGAGGCTGGGAGGGGAGGCGCTGGGCGCCGTCTGGGCTGATTTCCGATCCCACAGTGAGGCGACGAGGTCCCGTCAAACCCAGAAGGGCGTTGACGTGCAGATTCATGGCCGAGACCCGCCCCTCCCCGTCCACCAGGAGGGCCCCTTCGGGCATGGAGTCAAACAGGGTGCGGAGCCTGTCGTTGCGTTCGGCCAGATCGTCAATGGTGAGGGCCAGGTGCTGGCGCATCTGACGTAGGGCATCGGCCAGGACGCCAAACTCGGTGGTGGGGTCGATGGAGGGGATCTCCACGCTTTCATGACCGCGGGTGATGGCCTGGGCGGCGGCGGTCAGGGCGTCCACGGGATCGCTGATGAGGGTTCGCATCCGCAGGGCCGAGAACACCGCCAGGAGTCCCAGAGCAAGGGGAGTGGCCACCGCCAGAGGAGTCCACCTCACCACCTCATCCCGGGTGGCCTTGAGGGAGGCTTCGGAGAGACGGCCCAGGTCCAGACGGAAGCGCCGGTAGGCGTCGTCCATGGTCAGAAAGGGGGTGGTATCCACCGGGAGGGAAGCAGGCACCTCGGGGAGAGAGGGGGTCAGCGGCGGGGAGTCTCCAGCGGGGAGAGAAGATTCCCCTTTCACATCCGTTCCAGCACCCGGAGACTCGTCCTCTTGGGGGGGAGGAAAGGACTCGGCCAGATGCTCGGCGGGAGGCAGGAAGCGAGGAGGAATGGCCCTCCCCGAGACCCACCAGGAGCGAGCGGAGGCGATGAAGGCGTCCAAATCCTCGGCCAGGGAGGAGGGGGTGCCCTGAAGGTTGGTGGCCAGATCGGCGGCCAGGAGGCTCACGGTTTCCTCGGGAAACAAAGCTCCGGGGGAGGAACCTTCCGCCACGGCGGCCAGGAGGAGGCGGGTGTAGGCGGCGTCCACTCCACGCCCCAGTTCAAAGGCGGCCCGATGCTCGGTCTGGACCAGCAGCAGGCGATCCGACACCACCCTCTCCGCCAGGATGATCCCGGTGACACAGGAAACCAGGCAGAGGGCGCAAGCCAGGAAAGCGAGGCTGACCTGGTAGCGCACCGATCTTCTCAGGCGAGCGGTGTCGTGGGGGGGTCCCGGTGGCATGGGGACAGCATGGCGTTCCCCGGAAAGGAGTTCAATGGGCTGCCATTCGAAGTCCCCCGAAGAATGAGGAACGGGGCTGAAATAGCAGGCAGCACAAGGAGGATTTCCGAGGAGGGGTTCCCTTGCGTTCTGCGCTGCCGAGGCCTACATTCCCGGCCGCGTCCGGTGGGGCATTTCCACTGGGTCGTGCCTTCTCTTCAGGAACCTGAATCGTATGCAACCCGACAGCGCCGACGTGGACCCCGGTCCAGAACCGCGCACCCACCTCATCTAGTCGGGGGGAACGCCCTCCGGTAGGAAGGGTGTTTCCATGCATCTCCAGTCGCATCAGGCGGAGTTCCTCCGCCGACTCCTGCGCCATGGTCCCGGTCCTCATGTGCAGAGGGCCCTGCGGAAGTTCCATCCCGCTGAGCTGGCGGAACTGCTGGCCGAGCTGCCCGTACCGGACCGGCGCCGCATGGTGGAGGCCCTGGCGGAGGCCCGGCTGGCCGCCCCCACCTTGAGGGAGCTGCCCGATCCTCTCCTCACCGAGGTCCTGGCCGATCTCTCCCCGGCGCGGTTGGCGGCGGTGGTGCACAGGCTGGCCCAGGACGATGCCGGATATTTTCTCCATCTCCTTCCCGAGAGTCGGCGGGAAGCTGTTCTGGAGCTTCTTCCCCCCGATTCCCTCCAGGCTCTCAAGCGATTCCTGGCCTGGCCCCTGGAGTCGGCGGGGCGCCTGGCCACCGACCGCTACATCATGGTCCCCGAGGAGGCGACCATCTCCGAAGCGGTGGATCTGCTACGCCATGCCGGAGATCGGGCCGACCAGTCCCTCTTCTACCTGTACGCGGTGGATGGCCAGGGTCGCCTTCAAGGGGTTCTCCCCATTCGCCCCCTGCTGACCCGGGATCCCTCTACTCCGGTGCGGGAGATCATGAGGGCCGAGCCGGTCAGGGTGCTGGCCACCGATTCCCAGCGGGACGCCGCCGACACCCTGACCATGTACGAGCTCCTGGCGGTGCCGGTGGTGGATGCCGAAGGAAAGCTGGTGGGGGTGATCACCGTGGACGACGTCATCGAGGTGATCGCCGAGGACGCCGCCGAGGATGTGGTCCGGCTGGCGGGAGTGTCGGAGGGAGACCGGCCCCTGGGCTCCCCGCTGCGGTCCCTCAGGAAGCGCCTGCCCTGGATGTGCATCAACGTGGGGACGGCCCTGCTGGCGGCGTCGGTGGTGGGAATGTTTGAGGACTCCATCGACAAGGCCCCCCTGCTGGCGACCTTCATGCCGGTGGTGGCGGGAATGGGAGGAAACACCGGCACCCAGGCCCTGGCGGTGATGACCCGAGGCATCGCCTTGGACGAGGTTCCCCCCCAGAAAGTGATGAGGGCGGTGGGCAAGGAACTGTTGGTGGGGTTGAGCATCGGAGCCATCATGGGGATGGTGGTGGCGGGGGTGGCCTGGGTGTGGAAGGGGAACCCCTGGCTGGGGCTGGTCCTGTTCCTGGCGATGCTGGCCAATCTGACCGTGGCGGGAGTGGCGGGGGCGGCGGTTCCCCTGGCGGTGCGAGCGATGGGAGGAGATCCGGCGGTGGGAGCGGGGGTGATCCTGACCACCTTTACCGATGTGTGCGGATTCCTTGCGTTCTTGGGGGTGGCGACCTTGTTTCTGGGTCGGATCCTGGGGTGAAGAAGGGGGTGTGCGTTGACAGGGAGAGGGAGAGGGGGACACCATCGCTGCCGCGCCGGGGCCTCCTCCCGGGCGCCAGGAGGCAAGAAGGATGTTCACGCAGATCGCGATGCTGGTGTTGGCGGGGGCGATGCTGGGGGTGGTGCTGGTCAGCTTCGGTATCGGTCCCCTCCTGGTGTACACCGGCACCCCCACCGACGTTCAGGCGCAGTGCATGTGCGCCGATCTCATTCGCTCCACCACCAAGAACGTGCTCCAACTTCAGGCGGTGGGAGGAGGCATGGGGGGGACCCTGGCCCTGGTGGCGGGAGTGATGGTCTCTCGTCGAGAGGCCCGCAAGAAGAGGGACGCCGAAGCCCTGAACCGGGCCCGTCCCGGCTAGAACTCCAACTCCTCTCCCGAGGCGTCCTGGACGGCCTGATTGAGAAAACTGAACAGTTCCAGGCCTTTTCCCTTGTCGTCCTTCCACTCCTTGGCCTCCTCGTCAAAGGAGAAGTGAAGGCCTTGCCCCCGGGTGGCTACCCAGATCTGTCGCACCGGCCGCTGGGGGGTGATGATCACCGAACTTCCCGCCGCTGACTTCATCAGGAACCGTCCCTCGGTGCTTTCACAGTCCAGCACATCCGGATCGCAGTCCCGGGTTGCCAGATCGAAGCGCCGCCACGCCTCTCGAAGCAGGGTTTCGTAGAGTTTTTCGTCGATCATGGAAGTTTTCCTGCCCCGGTCAGTGGGGGCGTTTCTGTTCGCCGGTGGGCACATGCCACTGGTAGAGGTGGTCGAAGGTGGACATGAATCCGGTCTGCACGTTCTGAAAGCGGCGATGGATGGCCACGATTTCTTCTCGCCAGTAGAGGAAAAGATAAGGCTGGGCGGCGTAGATGCGAGCCTGAATTTCCTTCCACTGGGGGGCGGACTTGCTGCGGTCTACCTCGGTCAACGCCCCTTGGATGAGAGAGTCCAAGGAGGGGTCGCAGAAGCCCGAGCTGTTGAAGGGGCGCTTGAGGGTCGGGGTGGCGCAGCCGAACTCTCCTCGGGGATCCATCCACGCCCGGGAGGTCCATCCGGTGAGGCCAGCCTGATATTTGTGGTCTCGAAGCGACCCAAAAAAGGCGTTGGTCTCCACCTGCTGAAGTTCCACCTTCACGCCTACAGCCTTCCACATCTTCTGGAGGAGGACGCCTGCCTTGGCCCGACGAGCGTTGCCGGCATTGGTGTCCAGGCGAAAACTCAGGGGAACGCCATTCTTCTCCACCACTCCGTCCCCGTTGGTGTCCCGGTAGCCCGCCTCCTGTAGCAGGGTCCGTGCTTTCCCGGGGTCGAAGGGAAGGGGAGTGATGGCGTCGTTGAAGAAGGCCTTGAGCTCCGGAGTCAGGGTGCTCACTGCTCGCCGGGCGAAGACCCGTTCCGGGGTGGCCAGCAGGGTCTTCATCAACTCATCGATGTTCACCGCCAGGGCCAGGGCGGTGCGAACCTTGACATCGGCGAAGAGAGGATCCTCCATGTTCCAGGTGATGTACTCCACCGGCTTCCACCCTCGGGTCTTGAAGTTCAGCTCCGGGTGGGATTTTTTCAGGCGGGCGTAATCCTCCACGCTCACCTGCTCCACCATGTCTACCGAACCGTTCTCCAATTCCTGGATTCGGCTGGTGTACTCGGGGATGATCTTGAAGACCACCCGGTTCAGGAAAGGAGCGTTGGTCTCCCGGACCGCCTCATTTCTCTCCAGGGTGAGCTGTTGGTTGCGAACGTAGCGGGTCACCCGGAAAGGTCCCCCGGCCAGGGGGGCAAACCCGAAGTCGTGGCCCCTCAAGGCGCTCCTTTGTGCGTCCTTCAGGATGTGGCGCGGGAGGATTCCGGTGATGGCGGCGTGGCCCATCATCGCTGCTTCGTCGTACGCTTGGGTGAAGGTGAGTCGGGCGGTGAGATCATCAATGGCCACCACGCCTTTGGCGGGATCAAGGAACTCTGAATATTCGCGCCGGGACGAGCCGGTGGCGGGATCCCGGATGAGATCCCAGGAGAACAAGTAATCGTGGGCGGTGATGGGCTGGCCATCCCCCCAGGTCATTCCCGGGCGGAAATGAAGGGTCAGCTCGGTGTGGGCAGGGTTCCACTCCCACTTCTCCACGGCCCGGGGCTTCACCTCCAGGCCCTCCTTCCAAACCATGTCGAAGGGCTGGGGGAAGATCTGCTGCACCACGTCCCCCGTCGCTGCCGCCAGGTAAGTGGGGGGCATCAGGGCGTCGTAATCCGACATCGCTGCCACCACCAGGGTTTCGCCGCGGACAGGAGTGGAGGAGGCCGAGGAGGTCGACGGATCGGCTGGACGGGGAGGAACCTCCTTGTCGGAGCAGGAGATGAAGGGGATCGCCAGCGGGAATATCAGCAAAGACCGGCGAATATAAGATGATGAAATCATAAAAGAATCCCCGCCACGCAGGCGGTCATGAAGGTGGCCAGGGACCCGCCGATCATGGCCTTGAATCCCAATTCCGCCAGATCTCCCATTCGAGAGGGGGCCATGCCGCCGATCCCTCCGAGTTGGATGCCGATGGAGGCGAAGTTGGCGAAACCGCACAAGGCGTAAGACGCGATGACGGCGCTGCGCTGGGAGAGGGGGTGGGCAGATTCCATGATCTCCCCCAGGTGGACGTAGGCGATGAATTCGGTGAGGACCATCTTTTCTCCCAGGAGCACCCCCACCCTGGGGGCTTCGTCCCAGGGGACTCCCAGGAGGAGGGCGATGGGGGTGAACACCCATCCGCAGATGCGGGAGAGGGAGAGGCCGTCACAACCGGTTGCAAAGCCCAAGTGAGCGCCATCGCTACAGAATCCTAGCGGTGCCAAGGAAAGGAGGAAGTCGATGCAGGCCACCAGGGCCACAAAGGCGATGAGCATGGCGGCGACGTTGATGGCCAAGGTCATGCCCTCCTGGGCCCCCCGGGCAGCCGCCTCCATCACGTTGCGATCCGGTCTCTCTCCGCTGAGGGTCAGGGTCCCTGCGGTCTGGGGGACTTGAGTCTCCGGCATCATCACCTTGGCAATGACCAGGGTGGCAGGGGCGGAGAGGATGGAGGAGGTGACCAGATGACCGGCGATGCCGGGAATGTCCTTGAGGAAGCCCACGTAGGCGGCCAGGACCCCGCCGGCGGTGTTGGCAAAACCGCCCAGCATCACGCAGAACAGCTCAGAGCGGGTCATTCCGGCCACGAAGGGCTTTACCAGAAGGGGGGCCTCGGTCTGACCCAGGAACACGTTGGCGGCGGTGGAGAGGGTTTCCGCCCCTGAGGTCTTCATGGTGCGATGCATCACCCAGGCCATTCCCTTGACCAGCTTTTGCATCAGGCCCAGGTGGTAGCTGACCGCCATCAGGGAGGAGAAGAAGATGATGGAGGGGAGGATCCAGAAGGCGAAGGTCTTCAAGGGGGGGGAGATGTGACCGGCGTAGAAGGTCAGCTTGCCACTCTGGTCGGCGATCTGGTGGGGTTCCACCGACTGGAAAACAAAGTCGGCGCCGGCTTCGGAAAAGCTCAGCAGCCTTCGCACCCCGGCATCCACCCAATCAAAGAAGAACTGCTGGACCTCCTGGGAAAGCACCACCAGCCCGAAGAGCAGTTGGAGAGAAAGGCCGATGAGGACCACCCGGAGTGGGAAGCGGCGGCGATCCGCAGACACGGCCCAGGCGATGGCCACCAGCCCAAACAGACCGATGAAGGAGAAGAGGCGATCCATGATCCCCCGCGACAAAGAAGAGGGGTCAGTCTACTCGCAGGTGGGGGATTCGGCACCCTGCGCCGCCTCCTCCTCGGGTGGATTTCCCCAGCCCTTGTTCAGCCGGAAATCCCCACGGGATGGGACCGCCTCCCCTTCAAGGCAGCGTCCACCAGACCCCGAACGGTCGCTCCCAACCCCAGGATGACCGCATAGCTCATCACCAGCCAGCCAAAGAGGGGGACGAAGGTGGTCAGAAGGAGGATGGGCGTGCCCACCAGAAGGCAGGCGAGTTCCGAGGGCAGGGATGAAGCCTCCCGGAGGAGAAGGATGCGGCGTCCCAGACGGAGGGCTACCGCAGAAAGGCCCAGCACTTGAAGGCCCACCATTCCCGAGAGAAGCACCCCCGACGCCGCCAGTCCCAGGGGCCCCCGAGGGAGGAGCACCAGCACCAGAAGTCCGACGTGGGCCATCACCGCCAGCCCCGCCAGCAGGGAGACTCCCCCTTCCTGTCCCATGTATCCCTCGATTCCTCTACGAAACTCCGGGGCCAGGGCCGCCATCAGCACCATGGCCGCACCCACCGAAAGGAGCATGGCCAAGGCGGCTACCACGGCGTACAGGAGGGGGGCCAGGGACATTTCAGTCATGGCCGAGGCTCGAAGGAGGAGGGCAGGCGGGAAGGGGTCCGCCGGAGTCCACGCCAGAATGCGGCCATCAACAGGAGGTCCAGCAGCACCGCCAGGGCCAGGATTCCCGGAACGGCGGCCTGGGCCACCGGTTGCAGGGGGCCGCTGGGGCCGAGGAGGGTGGCGAAGGAGTGGAGGGCCCGGGCCTGGAAGTCCAGAGGATTGACGGGAAGGGCCGTCTCCGCCGGCATGAAGACGGTGAGGGCAGCCAGGGTACCCGCCAGCAGAATGGCCCCCACCCATTGCCAGGGAAGGGGCAGGGGGCGATCCCCAGGGAGGAGGCCTGAGTCTCCCAGGTCCAGCCCCTCGGGAAGGTAATCCTCCACTCCGGGGGGAGGTGGAACCTCCGGTCCTGCCAGGAGAGCGAACAGGGCCTGGTCTCCCTCCATGGCGGAGCGGCAAGAGGGGCATGCGCTTCGGTGGACCTCCACGTCCCGCCGTTCCTGAGTAGACAGGGGATCGGGGTGACCATCCTGAATGGCGTCCAGGACGGATTGATTTAGTTCTCTAGCCCGTCGGCAGTCCATGGGATGTCATCCATTTCCAAAGAGGGATCCAGAAGGGTTCTCAAGCGCTCTCGGCCCCGGTGGATGAGGGTCTTCACCGTTCCCACCGGTCTCTCCAGGGAAACGGCGATCTCCTCGTAGCTCAAGTCGGCGTAGTGGCGCAAAAGCAGGGCTTCGCGCTGCTCAGCGGGGATCTCCAGAAGGGCGGCCTTCACCCTTCTGGCCCGTTGCAGATGGAGGAGGACGGCCTCGGGATCGGGGCCTCGCGCCGCCAACTCCCAGGGGATCACGTCTCCTCGCGGCCTTGCCGCCCTCCTTCTGAGGAAATCGCAGGCGGCGTTGGTGCCGATGCGGCTGATCCAGGGACCGAAGGGCTCGCCGTCCCGGAACACCGGCAAGGCCCGATGCACCTTTACCCAGATGTCCTGGAGGAGATCCTCGGCGGAGGCGGTGTCTCCGGCGGCGCGAAAGGCGATGCGCCACATCCTCCCCTGGTAGCGCAACATCAGGCCCCGAAACGAGGCGGAATCCCCTGATCGGGCGAGGCGGATGAGCGTGGTGTCGTCGTGAGGGGGATGGGCCATGGGTCGAAACCTCCTCCTGAGGGTAGCAGGAGAAGGCGAAGGGCCAGTACGCGGGCGGGGGAGATTTCGTTTCAGGGAACGGCCTCGGGGGAGACCCCAAGGAGGGGAGGGGGGAAGCAGCGAAGGGCAAGGTCAAGGACCGGCAAAATCTTCCCGACGAGGCGGACAGGAGAGCCCCCAAGCCTTGAGTTTCTGCCGGGGATGGTGTTCATTGCCAACCTCGCGTGAGGGCCCTCCCATGATTCGCCGTTTTCTCTTCTCCCTGGTCGCCGTCGCCACGTTCACTGCCTGCCACCCGGTCATCAAGCTGGGGTATGACCAGGGGGGGAAGTACGACAAGAAGCATGGGGGAGACGCCAGCAAGCTGGACAAGAAGCACTCCTTTTCCTCCAGCACCGAGGAGATTCTGGCCTCCCTCAAGGACGCCTCCAAGGAGCCTCTCTTCCGGTTGGAAGCGGCGGATGCCTTCTACACGATGGGAGACTTCGCCAACGCCATCTCCCAGGCCGACATCGCCTTGGACAACGCCGGGGCCCTGCCCAAGGCCAACGGGTATCGAGCCAGGTGGCAGGCCCGTATGTATCAACTCCAGATTGTTTCCCTTCTCCGCCTGGGGAAGGCGGACGAAGCGGTAGGCAAGGCCAATGAATGCCTCGCCTATCCCGAACTTCTGACCTGTCACATTCCCGCCGCCGCCGCCACCCTGCAAAAGGGGGACGGAGCCGCCTTCGTGGGACATCTTCAGGCGGTATGGAAGACGTCCCCCACGGCCAACCTGGACCAACTGGTGGTGCGGGGAGCGGCAACCCTGAAGGACCAGCGGGCTCCTTTGCTGGACCTGTACCGCACCGCTTATCAGCCCGGGTGGGCCCAACGGGACGATCAGAAGTGGAAGCAGCTCATTCTTGCCCAGATGGCGCTCCTCAGCGGCGACACCGAGGCAGCCAGGAGCGCTTATGGCCAGGTAGGCGCTGATTCCATCACTGGAGCCCTTACCACCCTCAATCCCCGCGCCCGATCGGATCGGCCTGAGTATGTGGTCGCTGCGGTTCTATGGGGCACACCTGCGGATGCGGCGGGAATTCGCCCCTGCGACCGGCTGGTCGGAGTGAATGGGATGGCCACCAGGCATGCCAAACTCTATCTGGCCGAGTGGGATCGGATCGCCCGGAAGGCCCGTCCTGGCGACGAAGTGTCCATCGAGGTCAAGCATTCGGACGGCAAGCTGGAGACGGTCAAGCTTCAGTGGGGGAACCACTGGGGGGCCAGCCGCCTTCAGAAGCAGGCCCCCTCCTCTGCCGATCTGGCGGTCTGCTCTGCCAATGAGATCGAGCCCAACATCTACAGCAGCGTGTTCGCCATCAACAGCGCCTTCTGATCGGGTCCCTCCGGTCCCCTTCCCAGGGGGAGACCCGGCCGCAGCCTTCCCTCAAAAACTCCGGCCCGAACCCCGAGGCGGAAACCAGGTCGCGCAGCCGGTGTCGGTCATCCACACATCCACCCTCTCCACCCAGATTCGGGAGTTTTCCACCCGCGCCGCCATTCTCTCTGCCACCAGCTTGGAGAGGTTCTCGGCGGTGGAGGGGAGGGTGTCGAAGGGGGGGATGTCGTTGAGATGCTGGTGGTCGTAAGGGTCGACGACTTCGGTGAGCGAGGCCCGCAAATGGTTGAAATCCATGACCAATCCCTGAGGATCCAGATGATTGGCCCCGATATGGACCACGATGCGCCAGTTGTGGCCGTGGATGGGCTCCAGGGTGCCGTCGGGCATGGGAATCTGGTGGGAGGAGGAGATCAGCACTTCATCGCGAACGGAAAACATGGGAACTCCTAGCGCACCAGCCGGCTGATGCCCTTGAACGCGTCCCCTTGGGCGACTCGCACCGCATCGAAGAGGACGGCCTCGGCGGTCACTGGAACGGCCCCCACCTGGGCGAATCGCTCCACGGCGGCCCGGTAGTCGGCCTTGTGACGGGACAGGATGGCATCGACGCAGACATGCACGGAGAGCCCCCTTTCCCGCAGGTCCCTCACCGTCTGCCACACGCAGATGTGGGCCTCCATCCCCAGGACCACCACCTGTCTCCCCGTCAGTCCCTCCAGGTGGGGCTGGAAGGCTTTCGAGTCGCAGCAGGAAAACTCTCTCTTCTCCACGATGTTGGCCGGATCCACCCACTGCTTCAGATCCGGCAGGGTGGGCCCCAGGCCTTGGGGGTACTGCTCGGTGGCGAGGATGGGCAGGCCCAGAAGTCGGGCTCCCTGAAGAAGCAGGTGGGCCCTCTCCCGGTGATGGTGTCCCACGTCGGGGGGCATCACCGAGTACAGCCGTTCCTGAAAGTCGATGAGAAGCAGGGTGGTGTGCTGTGAATCCAAGCGGGCCGTGGCGGTCATGAGGTTCCTGCGGGGCGAGACTCGAAAAGGAGAGGTATGATACCCGACATCGACGTTGGCAGCCCCTTCCTCCCCCATTCCCTCCTCGGATCGCCGTGACCTCTGTCGAACTCCTGCACCTGGAACCCCGCCCTCCCCGCCTGTCCCGAGTGGAGATGACCGAGATCGTCCTGCCCGGTCACGCCAACAACATCAACACCGCTTTCGGGGGTCAGATCATGGCCTGGATGGATGTGGCCGCCGCCGTGGCCGCCGCTCGCCACTCCCGCAAGGTTTCGGTGACTGCCTCGGTGGACGCCATCCAGTTTCTGGCTCCAGTGCGACGGGGAGACGCGGTGATCCTGCGATCAGTGGTCACCTACGCGGGGCGGACCTCCATGGAGGTGTCGGTGACGGTGGATGCCGAGCACATGCTGACCGGTACCCTGGTTCGGACTGCCGAGGCGTTCTTCACCTTCGTGGCGGTGGACTCCCAGGGGAGGCCGTCCCCGGTTCCCCCCCTGCTCCTGGAGACCGACGAGGAAAGGCAGCGATTCGCTGAAGGAAGGGCCCGAGCCGAGGAGAGAAAGGCCCGGCGAGGATGAGGGGCTCTCTCCCAGGGTGGCACCGGGAAAACCGCCAAGGTAGAGTGAGCCTCTCCATCCACGAAGGCGATTTGGGAGCCCTGTGACCGAACTTCTGGTCGCCCACAACTACTTTTTGGAGTACGACCCCGCCGAGAGGGACGCGGTGCGCCCGTGGGCCCCCCTTTCACCCCTGTACGCTGCCCAGGCCCTGCGTTCCCAGGGGCACGATCTGGCCTTTTGGGACGCCACCTTTGCCCGCAACGAGGGGGAATTCGACAGCGCAGTCCGGCATTTCCGTCCTCGGGTGGTGGTGATCATGGCCGACGCCTTCAACGTCCCCCAGAAGATGTGCTTGAGACGTTTGCGTCAGGCGGCCTTCACCATGATGAAATCCGCCAGGGAGGCGGGAGCGGTGATCCTGGTGGCCGGGCCCGACGCGGCCTCTCATCCCCTCACCTGGCTGGAAGGAGGGGCGGATTACTTGGTGGCGGGGGAGGCGGAGGCGGTTCTCTGCGACGCCATCCCCCGGATTCTGAAGGGGAATTCGGCGCGGGACGTGAGGGGGCTGTGCTATCGCAATGGAGCCGGACAAGTGGAGGAGGGGGAGGAACGGGCCCGACTCACTACCCTGTCTGACTTGGGTCACCCCGCCCGGGATCTCATCGACATGCCCCGTTACCTGGACGCCTGGAAGCGCAAACACGGCTTTTCCATGGCGAATCTGGTGGCCTCCCGAGGCTGTCCCTTCCCCTGTAACTGGTGCGCCAAGCCGGTTTACGGAAGGCGGTACACCACTCGTTCCCCCGAGGACGTGGTGGCGGAGGCCTTGGACCTCAAGCAGCGCTACGGAGTGGACCGGCTGTGGTATGCCGATGAGGTGTTCGGCCTGGAGAAGAAATGGCTGGCCCGGTTCCGGCAGGCCTCCCAGGAGAGCCACGCGGTCATTCCCTTCGAGGCGCTGTCCCGGGTGGATCTCATTGACGCCCGAAGCGCCGAGGATCTGGCCGCCTCCGGCTGCGTTTCCTTGTGGATGGGGGCGGAAAGCGGTTCCCAGCGCATCCTCGACGCCATGGACAAGGGGACCCGGGTGGAGGAGATCCGCACTGCCCGGGAGGCCCTGGGCAAGGTGGGCATCGAGGTGGGCTTCTTCCTCCAGTTCGGCTACCCGGGGGAGGCCATGGAGGACATCGACAAGACCCTCCGCATGGTGAGAGAGGTGCTGCCGGATCGCATCGGCATCTCGGTCAGCTACCCCCTTCCCGGCACCCCCTTCTACGAGAAGGTCCGCTCCCAGGCCCGAGTGAGCCGAGGGTGGCAGGTGTCCATGGAGAACGAGCTGCTCCACGTCTCCACCTACTCTCCCCAGTTCTATAAAGTGCTGCGCCGTCTGGTCCACAAGGAGTTCGCCCTTCAGCGCAACCGCAAGGAGTTCGTCAAGGAGTGGAAGAGCCGAGGGACGGGAGATTGGAGCGTGCTGCGGAGGGTGCCTCGCATGGCCTGGCAGGAAGGGGCGCGGCGGGCGCTGAAGGCCCGGTTGTGGGGCTTGGCGAGGAGGGGGCAAGAGAAGGATTTGGAAGGGCCGGAGGCCTCAACTCTCACGAATCCTTGAGGTATTTTTTCCAGCGGTCGTCGGGAGCGTAGTCCACGAACAAGGGGTGATCGTCCACGTGGGCCCGAGAACGGCCGTGGACCAGCCAGTTGGCGTAGCAGTGGGGGTGGAGCCGGACAAAGGGTTCTACGGCGGTCTTCAGATAGCGCTCCATCAGCTCCATGACCTGGGCCGGGCCTTTCAAGGAGGGGTCGGGCCACAGGGGAGGGAAGTAATGGGCGACGTTGCGCCCATCGTCGTCCACCGAGCATCCGGCGGGAATGAGGGCGGCGCCGGTGGAGATGGTGAGGCGAAAGGCTCCCGGATTGAGGAGGGCGGTGCGGCCGAAATACTTCACCGGCAGAAAGCGATTGCCCACTCGACCATCAAAGGAAATCCCCACCAGCTCGTTGTTCTCCAGGACCCGATACAGGGTGCGGACGTTGGTTTCCATGGAGATGAAATGGGCGGGCAGACGGTCCTCGCTCTGCTCTCGGGCCATCCGGGTCTGGTGAGTGAACCAGTTGGGACGGAAGCCAGGGTTCCGCTCCAGGAACTCTTCGGGGGGGAAACCGCGGGCGGCGTATTGAGTGTAGGGATGACCAAGAAGGGAGGTGAGGGCAATGAGGAGCATGAATCCCCCCATGTGGGGAAACAGGACGATGCCGCCCTTTCCCTTGCCCCGGGCGATCTCAATGTTTTCAGTACCCTCGGGGCGGATGTGGCGAAGGCAGATCTCCTTGTCCAGCTTGCCCAGGAGCAGTTCTTCCAACTGAGCTTGCAGGTGGAATCGGTAGGAACGGGCCAGAATCCTGGCGATTTCCTCTTCCGAAAGGCCGGGGAGGATCAGGGCCAGCTCCTCCTTCAGCATCGCCCCAAACCCTGGGGAGGCGGCGCGAAAGGCGGGGAGAAGCCCGGAAACCAGGGTCTGGATGAGTTTGGGCCTTCCAGCGGGCAGGGCTTCTCGAAAGGGTACCCAGAAGCCCCATCGGGAGACGTCCGCCAGCAGGCGCACCGGGTTTCTGGGCAGGGGCCCCAGCTTCACATCGTAGACATCGCGGACGAAGGCCATGGCGGTTCCGGCTCAACTGGAGGGAGAGAGGGGAAGACCCCGCAGGTCGTCCAAGGCTCGGCGCACCATGACCTTGGCCATCTTCTTGCGGTAGGAGGGCTGGACCCCATGGGTGGTGAGGGGAGCCACCGCCTTGGCGGCGCGATGGGCCATCTCTTCAGCCACCTCTTCGCTCAGGGCCCGACCTCGGGCCAGGTCGGAAAGATCGATCTCGACGGGGCGGGGGCCGACGCAGCTCAGCACCGCTCGGGCCGATTCCATACCATCTGAGACAGAACCGTCCACCCTCAGGGCCAGGAGCAGGAAACCGTAGTCAATGGCCTGGCGCCGCCTCATCTTGCGGTGGACCACCCTGGAATGGGGAGGCACCGGGGGGAGAAGGATCTCGGTGAGGAGCTCACCGGGGGCAAGGCGCAGGAAGTCCTTGCCGTCGTCCGTGTACAAGGAGGCCACCGGCACCACTCGCTCCCCTTGTGCTGAAACCAGGCGAAGGGAGGCGTTCAGGAGGATCAACGAGGGCACGGTGTCGGCGGAGTGGGTGGCCAGACAGGTGGGGGAAGACCTGGCCACATGGCACACGTCCCCGTCCTTCTTCATGCAGCCTCCCAGGGCCGTCCTCCAGAATTCCGACTGGTTGTAGTAGTAGCAGCGGGTGTCCAGGAGGACGTTCCCCCCCAGGGTTCCGAAGTTCTGGATGAGCACGGTGGCGATGGTGGCGCAGGCGTCGGCCAGGGCGGGATGGCGGCTTCGCACCAGGGGATGACGGGCGACTTCGGCAAGGGTGGCCATGGCTCCCACCGACAGGCCTCCGTCGGCGGTTTCGGTGATTTTCCGCAGGGAGGACACCTGGGCCAGGGACACCAGCACCTTGGGGCCGAACAGATGCTGCTTCAGGGAGGGCAGCAGATCGGTTCCCCCCGCCAGCACCTTGGCCTCCCTGCCGTGCAGAGCCAGGAGGGTGACCGCTTCAGCCACCTCCCGGGGAGCCTGGTAATCGAATTCGGGGAGCCTCAGCATCGAGGATGATCCTCAGAAAAGTGTTGAAATCGCTGGGAAAACGTCGCCAGGAATCAGGCGGCCTCTTCCCCGTCGGAGGACGCCACCCGCCGGGCCGGTTCTCCCCTCCGGGCCTTCTCCGCCGCCTTGTTCCGGGCCTCCAACTCCTTGAGCACCCTCTCGGGAAGGAAGGGGGTTCGGTTCATCCACACTCCGCAAGCGTCGTGGATGGCGTTGGCGATGGCGGGGACAGTGGAAAGCTGAGGGCCTTCCCCCGCCTCCTTGGCACCGAAGGGACCCTCGGGATCATTGGATTCCACGATGAGCACCGAGATGGGCGGGGTGTCCAACGAGGTGGGGATCTTGTATTCCAGGATGGAGGGGGACTGGACGAGATCGTTCCGGAAGACGTGCTCCTCCAGCATGGCCTCCCCAACTCCCATGTACACGCATCCCTCGATCTGCCCCTCCACCACCTGGAGATTGATGGCCTTGCCGCAGTCATGGGCCGCCCAGATGCGGTGAATGGTGACCTGCCCGGTTTCCTCGTCCACGGTCACTTCGGCGACCTGGGCGGTGAAGGAATAGGCCGGCGATGGTCCTACCGAAGACTGGCGGAAACGAGAGCCGATCTTGGGGGGCTTGTAGGCCCCCATCGCCCCCACGCCTTCTCCCAGGGACTCGGCCACCACCACCGCCTGGCGGAAGGACAGGGAGTGGGCGGGATCCTCCTTCCACTCCGGATGGGCTGAGGGGTAGACCCGGTGGTCCTCGAAAGCCAGCTCCGCAGGGGCGCACTCCAGCTTCTCCGCCACCGCCGCCGCGATCTGATCCCGGGCCTTTTCGGCGGCGCGCTTCGCGGCGTTTCCCGCCATGAAGGTCACCCGCGAGGAATAGGCCCCCAGATCCACTGGAGTCAGGTCGGTGTCCGCCTCCAGCACCCGGATGTCCAGGGTGTCGATGCCCAGGACGTGGGCCACCACCCGGGCCACCATCTCCACCGACCCGTTGCCGCAGTCGGCGGTGCCCGACAGGACCGCCACCTGGCCGGAGCGGTCGCACTTGATCTGCACCATGGAATGGGGGCCGTCGGAGGCATAAATCGAGTGGTTGGCACCGCACATGTAGGTGGAGGCGGCCAGCCCGATGCCCCGGTTCTTCCCCAGCTTGCCCTTCTTCTCGAAGTAGCCCGAGGCGGCGGTTACCGCGTCCAGGCATTCCTTCAGGGCGACGGAGGTGATCCTCAAGCCGTTGATGGTCTCGGTGCCTGCCTCCACGCAGTTTCGCTGCCTCATCTCCACCGGATCCATGCCAATGGCCAGGGCCGCCTTGTTGATGTGGAGCTCCAGGGCGAAGCGGGGTTGGATGGCGCCATGCCCCCTCTTGGGCCCTGCGGGGGGCTTGTTGGTGAACACCCGGATGGCCTCAAACCGATAGCGCTCCAGCTTGTAGGGCAGGGTCATGAAAACACCCGCGTAGTAGCTGGTGACCACCCCGAAGGAGGAGTAGGCCCCTCCATCCAGCCAGCACTTGTAGTCGATGGCGGTGATCTCCCCGTCGTTCTTCACCCCCATCTTCAGCCACATCTTGAACTGGTGCCGACCCCGGTGAGCGTAGAAGACCTCCTCCCGGGTCAGCATGATCTTCACCGGACGGCCGGTGCGGCGGGACAGCTCGGCGGCGCAGAACTCCAAGGGGAAGGGGTCGCTCTTGCCCCCATACCCCGCCCCCACTTCCGGCTTGATGACCCGAACGTGGGCGCCGTCCATCTTCAGCACCCGGGCCAGGTAGCGTTGAAGGTAGTGGGGCACCTGGGTGGAGGACCACACCGTCAGCTTGCCGTCTTGCGTGTAGTGACCGACGGCGCAGTGGGTCTCCAGAGGGACGTGGGTGGAGGCCTCGTAGAGGTATTCGTCCTCGATGATGACATCCGCCTGGGCGAAACCCTCCTCCACCTTTCCGTAGCGCTGGAATACCCTCTTGGTGATGTTGCCGTCCTTGTGGTCCTCGTGAATCAGCACGTCGGAGCGGGTGAGGGCATCGTCCACGGTGAGGAGGGCGGGAAGGACTTCGTACTCCACCCGGATGAGGGCCAGGGCTCGATTGGCGGTGTCCTCATCGACGGCGGCGACGGCGGCCACCTCGTCTCCCACCATGCGGACCTTGTCCACCTTCAGGGCGGTTTCGTCCTGAGAGACGGGGATGACCCCGTATCTTTCAGGGAGATCCTTGCCGGTGATGACCGCATGGACCCCGGGCAGAGCCTGGGCGAGGGAGGTGTCGATGGAGAGGATGCGGGCGTGGGCGTGGGGGGATCGCAGCATCTTGCCGATGAGCATGCGAGGGAGGCGGATGTCATCGGCGTAGACGGCCTGGCCGGTCACCTTGGGCAGGCCATCCACCTTGGCGGCCCGCTGTCCCAGGGCTCCTTTGCGGAGCGGAATGGACTCAGACATGG